>JADJTL010000002.1:900000-1012388 GCA_016711215.1 Pseudomonadota bacterium
GGTCCGGCTGTTTGAGGACGAGCCCCGCCAGCAGGCCCGCCACCAGCAGATGGGGCAGGAAGCCGACCGAGAACGAGCGGATCTGCTCCTGCTTTGCCGCCAACGAGTGCGCCAGGTAGAGGATCAGGCTCAGCTTGGCGAGCTCCGACGGCTGAAACGAGACGCCGCCCAGCCGAAACCAACGCGTGGCGCCATCGACGTGGGTGCCGAGGCCCGGCACGAGCAGGCCGACAAGCAGCGCGAAGGTCGCCAGCAGCGCCGGATAGACCCAGCCGCGGTAGGTCCGGTAGTCGATGCGCCAGCCGGCCCAGAGCGCCAGCAGGCCAACCGCCGCGAAGGCGAGCTGACGGCTGAGGAAGTGTGACATGTCGTGATAGCGGGCCTTGGCGAAGACAGCGCTGGCGCTGGCGACCATCACCAGGCCGAGCGCGAGCAGCGCCAGCGTGCAGGCGAGGAGCACGAGGTCGAGCCCACGCGCTGCGGCTGGCGCGGGCACCGCCAGCACCGGATCGGCGTCGCTCTGGATCGTTGAGGCCTTGAGCGCGGGGAGGCTGAGCGCAGCGTCGAGCGGCATGGGATCGACCCAGAGTGCCGCCGGACGGCGCCTCGGGCAATTTTTCGGATCGAGACCCTGGCCGCTGGGGTGGCCGCCCGGCGCCAGCGGGCTGCTAAGTGGCATCACCGTGACGATAGAGCCAAACGTACCAGTCGGCCGCTTCCGCATCGAAGCCGCCGATCGCGGGCGCGTGGGTGATGGCGAAGGCGCGGTAGGGCCGGTCGCCGACGAAGGCCGAGGTCAGGTTCAGCCGGCGGACGGCGGCAATCGCGTCGGCGCCGGTGGATGTGGCGGTGCTGCCCAGCGGCAGGCCCGTGGTGACCACGCGCACGCGCTCCGGGGCGGTCGCGGTCGCGGTGCAACCGAGCGTGTCGGCCGGGGCGAAGCCCGTGGGCAGCGGAAAGTCGAAGCCTCGCCGCTGCTCGTCGGCCCAGACCTCGGGCTCGGCGAGGAGCACCTGCCCGGTCGGGCGGAAGATGATCACCAGGTAGCGGTCCTGGCTCGCCGTGAAGACCAGCGAGCAGTGGACGAAGTCGTCATCTTGCTCGCAGTCGAGGCTGTCGGGTGGCGGGGTGCCGAGGGTCTCGACGAGATGGCCGCGGGCGCGCTCCTCCGCCTCGGCGAGGGTCAGGGCTGGCGTATCGCTGAGCTCGAAGACGCGAAAACCGCGCGGCTCGACGCGCACGTAGTCGATGGCGACGGCCGCCACGCAGCGACCTTCAGGGCAGCCCAGCGCGAGCGCGGGGCGATGGTGGCACCAGCTCGGGGCAGCAGCGCCGCCACAGGCCGCGAGGACGCAGCCCGAGGTCAGCGCGGCGACCGCCAGCAGGCGCCGCAGCAGCAGGGCAGGGCCACCCGGGTCGCCCACGCCCCGGGTGGGGGCGTGGAGCGGGTGCCGGCGGCCGCGCGCGCTCACGCGCCGAGGCGCTTGGCCAACGCGTCGACCTCGCGCTGGAGGCCCGCCGGCAAATGGTCGCCGAACTGCGCCAGGTGCTCCCGGATCTTCGGCAGCTCGGCCAGCCACTCCTCGCGATCGACGCGCGTCAACGCGTCGAGGTCGGAGGGCGTGAGGTCCAGCCCTTCGAGGTCGATCGCCCCCGCCGCGGGGACCAGGCCGATCGGCGTCTCGACGGCCTTGGCGCTGCCCTCGAGGCGCTCGAAGACCCACTTCAGCACGCGGATGTTGTCGCCGAAGCCCGGCCAGAGGAAGCGGCCCGTGGCGTCCTTACGGAACCAGTTGACATAGAAGATGCGCGGCAGTCGCGCCCCGGCGCGCTCGCCGAGCCGCAGCCAATGGCCGAAGTAATCGCCCATGTTGTAGCCGCAGAAGGGCAGCATCGCGAAGGGGTCGCGGCGCAGCGCGCCGACGGCGCCGGCGGCCGCCGCGGTGGTCTCGGAGGAGACGATGGCGCCCATCAGGGTGCCGTGCGCCCAGCTCGTGGCCTCGTGGACCAGCGGGACGACCGTGGAGCGCCGGCCGCCGAAGAGGATCGCCGCGATCGGCACGCCCCGCGGATCCTCCCAGCGCGGGTCGATCGTCGGGCACTGTTGGGCGGGCGCCGTGAAGCGCGCGTTGGGATGCGCGGCCGGGCGCCCGCTCTCGGGGCTCCAGGGCTTGCCGTGCCAGTCGATCAGGGCGGCGGGGGCCTTTTCGCTCATGCCCTCCCACCAGACGTCGCTCTGGTCGGGACTGAGGGCGACGTTGGTGAAGATCGAGTTCTTGGCGAGCGAGGCCATCGCGTTCGGGTTCGAGCTCATCGAGGTGCCCGGGGCCACGCCGAAGAAGCCCGCCTCGGGGTTGACGGCGTAGAGCTGGCCGTCGGTGCCGAACCTCATCCAGGCGATATCGTCGCCGACCGTTTCGACCTTCCAGCCCGGCAGCGTCGCGGTAAGCATCGCCAGGTTGGTCTTGCCGCAGGCGCTGGGGAAGGCGGCCGCGATGTAGTGCTTCTTGCCCTCGGGCGAGGTCAGGCCGGCGATCAGCATGTGCTCGGCCAGCCAGCCCTCATCGCGCGCCATCACCGAGGCGATGCGCAGCGCCATGCACTTCTTGCCGAGCAGCGCATTGCCGCCATAGCCGCTGCCAAAGGACCAAATCTCGCGCGTCTCCGGATAGTGGACGATGTACTTATGGTCGGGGTTGCAGGGCCACGCGCTGTCTTTGGCCCCATCGAGCAGCGGCTGGCCCACCGAGTGGACGCAGCGCACGAAGCGCCCCTTGCTGCCCAGGGCGTCAAGCGCGGCGCGACCCATCCGCGTCATGATGCGCATGTTGCAGGCGACGTAGGCCGAGTCGGTCAGCTCGACGCCGATCTGCGCGATCTCGGAGCCCAGCGGGCCCATCGAAAAAGGGATGACGTACATCGTGCGGCCACGCATGCAGCCGCGAAAGAAGCCATCGAGCTTGGCGCGCATCTCGCGCGGGTCGGCCCAGTTGTTGGTCGGGCCGGCGTCGACCTCACGCTCGGAGCAGATGAACGTGCGGTCCTCGACGCGCGCCACGTCCGCGGGGTTTGAGCGGCAGTAGTAGCTGTTCGGGCGCTTGGCATCCGAGAGGCGCTGAAAGGTGCCAGCCTCGACCAATTGTCGGGCCAAGCGGTCGTACTCCTCCGCTGAGCCATCGCACCAATGAACGGCGTCGGGCCGGCAGAATTCGGTGATCTGGGCGACCCAGGCATCGAGTTGAGCATGTTGCGACATCGGGACCTCCTTGGGGCAATTTTTGTCGCCCAGGCGTATACCAGCGCCTCGACCGTGGCGCAACTTGCCCCAGGTCCCGGCCCTGCGCTAGCATTCGGCGTTTATGGAAGAATCCGTCGGGCCTGGCCCCGGCAGCGTGAGCGCAATACGTGCAGCCGTCAGCGGCCAACGCCATTCGCACCAAGCACAGCCGCTATGAGCTGCTGGAGCGGGTAGGTAGCGGGCATCTCTCCGAGGTCTTCAAGGCTCGCGCCACCGGTGTGGCCGGCTTCGCGAAGATCGTGGCGATCAAGCGCCTGCTGCCGACGGTGGCGCGCGACCCCGATTGCGTCGCCCTCTTCAACGAGGAGGCCCGAATCGGCGCCGCCCTGAGCCACGCCAACATCGCGCAGGTCTTCGAGTGTGGCGCCGACGACGGGCTTCCCTTCCTGGCGATGGAGTACCTCGATGGACGCGACCTGGCGTCGATCTTGGCCGAGACGCGGCGCCGCGCGCAGCAGCTTCCGCTCCCCGTGGTGCTCTACATCGTCGAGGCCGTCTGTCGCGGCCTGGCCTTCGCGCACGCGCGCACCGACGCGGCGGGGCGCGCGCAGCCCGTGCTGCATGAGGGGCTGAGCGCGCGATCGATCTTCATCTCGCACGAGGGTGCGGTGAAGCTCCTCGCCTTTGGCGCCGCCGCCGCCCGTCGACGCAGTCCGCGCGGGGCTGAGCTGCGGCCGCAGGCACCGCTTTGCCCCAGTCCAGAACAGCTGCGCGCCACGGAGGTGGACGTCCGCACGGACCTCTTCGCGGTTGGCGCCGTGCTCTACGAGGCGCTGACCGGGCGTCCGCCATTTTCCGGCGACACGGCCGAGCAGATCTGCGCCGCGGTCCTCGCCGGGCAGTTCACGCCGCCGCGCGCGCTGCGCCCCGAGCTCTCGGAGGAGCTGGAGGCGATCGTCGTCAAGGCGCTGGCCGCCAGCGCCGGCGAGCGTTGGCAGAGCGCCGACGAGCTGGAGCATGCCCTCGTGCGTTATGCGCACCAGGCGCGCGTCACCTCGAGCATCAAGCAGATCGGCGTGTGGATGAGGGCGACGCAGCGGCCGCTGACGCCGCAACAGCTTGCGGATACCGATCGGCGCGAGCTGGGCGTCGACGCGCGGCCGCTGGCGTCCGCGCTCGACGACGAGCCGACACCGATGCCGACGCCGATGCCGACACCGACGCTCGCTGGTGGGTTCGAGCGCGCTGCCAGCGCGCCGCTGCGCCACACCTTGCGGGGCTACGCGCCGACCGCGCCCGCTGGCGCCCGACGCGACGAGGGGGCGCGCGACGACGTCACGCACGACGAGCCGACCACGATTCGTCTCGCCGACGACGACTCGTCCTTGGAGCGGGCGCTCGAGGACATGACGCCGACGCCGGTCGATTCGGTGCTGCAGCGTTACCTGGCCCACCCCTCCCTGCCGATCTCGGATGCGACGGTCGTCGTGCCCGAAGAAGACATGGTTGCTCAGTTCGGGCTCGTGCCCGAGCCCGTCGCCGATCCGTGGGCCGATGGGCCGACGGTGATCGACAGCGGCCGCGCGCCGGCGCGTGAGGCCGAGGACCTGCCGACGCCGGTTCAGACCGAGGTGGCGGAGTCCTTGGCGCGGCGAACGGGCCCAGTCGCAGTCGCTGAAGCAATAGCGGCAGCGGCAGCGGCAGCGGCAGCGGTTCCGGCGGCGAACACCCCGGTGCCCGAGGGCGCCGCAGGCGATCCGACCGGCGCCCCGATCGATCGCGGTGGGGTGTCGTCGCCCGCGGGCTCCGCCGCGCCGCTGGCTGCGCCGGTGCCCCGAGCTGCGGCGGAACGTGCGCGTGGGCGGGGCGTCCCGACTGGGCGCAGCGTCGTGCCATCCACGCGGCGGGCGGCGACCACGCGGCCCCTGTCGCGGCCGGCGCTGGAGGCCGGCGTGGGACGTTGGGTTCTGCTGGGCGCGCTCCTCGGGATTGCGCTCGTGCTCCTCGTCGTCGCCGCGGTTTTTTGGCGCACCCGGGCTCGGCGTTCGCTCGGCGCGCGCGCCGTCATCCAGCGCACCTCACGACCCGATTGGCGACCCGAGGTGGTCGTGCTGCCGGAGGATTCCCCGCAGCGGCCGCGGCGCGATGCCAGCGCGGCCGGCCCTGCGGAGGCGCCCCGTCCTCGACCGGCGCCTCGGGCGACGCCTTCGCGCAATCGGCGCGCCCTCCGTCCTGCGGCGACGCGGCCACCAAGCCGGCCCGGACCATAGCGTCGACGCGGCGATGATGAGCGGCCTCTACCCAGCCCTATTCGAACACGTCCTGCGCCGCGTCGAACCCGAGCGTGCCCATGCCCTGGCGCTGGCCGGACTCGCGGCGCTGGCGCGGACCCCGGGCGGGCTGGCGCTCTTGCGCTCGCGGGCGGCGCCCGCCGATCCGAGGCTCGAGGTCAGACGCTGGGGCCTGCGCTTCCCCAACCCCCTCGGGCTGGCGGCCGGGATGGATAAGGACGCGCGCGCCTGCGAGGCGCTGTTGGCCCTGGGCTTTGGCCATCTCGAGGTCGGGACGGTCACCCTGCAGCCGCAGCCGGGGAACGCGCGCCCGCGCCTCTGGCGGCTGCCCGATGAACGGGCGCTGATCAATGCACTCGGCTTTCCGAGCGGCGGTGCCGCGCTCGTCGCGCAGCGGCTGAAGCGCCTGCGCCAGCGCTCGCTGCTGGGGCGTAAGGGCGCCTGCGGCATCGTTGGATTGAACCTGGGCAAGAATCGCGCGACCGCCTTGGCCGATGCGGCGGCCGACTACTGCGCGCTGGTCGAGGCGCTCGACGCCGTGGCCGACTACTTCACGGTCAACGTCTCCTCCCCGAACACGCCGGGGCTGCGACAGCTCCAGCTCGCCGACGCCTTGGCGGAGCTGTTGACCGCCGTCCGGCAGGCCGCCGATCGCGTCGCCGCGGCGCGTGGCGGCGCCAGGCGACCGCTGCTGGTCAAGGTCGCCCCTGACCTCGACGAGGCTGAGCTCGAAGCGATCGCCGACGCCGCGATCCGAGCCGGGGTCGATGGCCTGGTCGCCACCAACACGACGGTCGCGCGGCCCGCGGCGCTAGCCGAGGCGCTTCGCGCCTTGCCCGGCGGGCTCAGCGGTCCGCCCTTGCTCGAAGCGGCGCGGCGCGTGATTCGACGCCTCTACCGCAGCGTGCGTCAGCGCCTGCCGATCATCGGCGTCGGGGGCGTCAGCAACGCCACCGAGGTGCTGGACCATCTGCGTGCCGGCGCCTCGCTGGTGCAGCTCTACACGGCCTTCGTTTACGGCGGTCCGGGGACGGCTGGCGCAATCGCCCGCGACCTCGGCGCGGCCGCCGATCGCGAGGGCTGGCGCGCGATCGACGAGCTCGTCGGCAGCGATCTGCGCTGAGGTCGAGGGACCCGCCCGGGCTCGCCGTGTCCTGCGTCGCCGCGGCGGTTTCCTTGCGCCCTCGTGTCGGGGCCGGAGCGAGCGCCGGCTGCTAGCGCACGTCGCGCGGTGCGGCGGGTCTGCGTCCCTGCCTTGAACCCCCCGGTGGTGCGGCGCTGGGCGTCGCGCGGCGCGGCAGCTTCGGGGTGACGCTCGCGTCGGGCGCGTCGGGGTCAGAGGCTGCGGGGGGCGCCGCGAGCACGGGCTCACGGCTCGCCGATTCCTGCACGGGCCGTGGTCGGCCCTCGCGATAGACGCTCTCGATCTGCGCGGTCCAGGCGATATGCTCGAGCGCGCCGACGCGGATCACGAAGTAGCCGTCGCGGTTGTCACGCACGATGGTGCCATGCAGGACGACGCCGTTCTTCAGCACGAGCTGATCGTGGCTCGGCAGGTTGCGCCGCTCGTTGCGCTGCCAGACGATCGCCGCGACCTCGGCGCGCTGCAGGGCGCGATACTCGCCGAAGCGCTCGACGACCAGCGCATCGAGGTTCTGTGCCATCACATGCGCCACCAACTCGCCGCCCTCGGCGAGGCGCACGACGTCGGCGAAGGGGGCGCAGCGCGGACAGGCGTCTCTGACGGCGCTGAAGGGCTTGAAGGCGGCGAGCGGCACCACGCTGCCGACGAGGGCCAGCGCGACTGCGGCGCGCGCCAGGCCGCCGCGCGGGGCGCTGAGGTCGGGACCGGAGAGGTTAGGTCGCATCGGCGATGGCTCCTGGCTGGAGGCAGCGTGGACTCTTGGTGCGCTCAGCGCTTCGCGCGCGGCGCGCACAGTAGCATTGAAGGCATCGAAGCCTCGGGGCGAGCCTCCGGGCCTGCGCATGGCTCAGGCCCTCGCATGGCTCAGGGCGCCCACTGTCGTACATGCTGGCCCCCACAGGCGTGCATTCTACTGCCGCGTGCGCCGCGGACCAAGCCGGTCCCACCGGTCAAGGTACACCACCGGTCAAGGTGATTGATAAGCGCTCGCTCGCATGGAATACTCACCGCTCCTCCGGAAGATTGATGACCACCACGCACCTCTCGTGCCCACAATGCGGCCGCCGCTACGCTGAGCCCGCAGATCGCTGCGCGGTCGACGGGGCTCCGCTCTACGGCCCCGAGGTGATGCAGCGACTGGGCCTGACGCTCGGGAGCTACAAGATCCATCACATCCTCGGCGAAGGCGGGATGGGCGTGGTCTATCGCGCCGAGCACGTAATGCTCGCCAAGCCCGTCGCGGTCAAGGTCCTGCACGAGCGCTTCGCCCGACGGGAGGGCGCGCTCGACCAGTTCCTGCGGGAGGCGCGGGCTGCCAGCCGCATCCGCCATCCCAATATCGTCGACGTCACCGACTTCGGTACCGTGCCGGACGGTTCGGTGTACTTCGTGATGGAGTTCCTCGAGGGTGAGAGTCTCGAGGACGTCTTGGGTCGCCAGCGGCGCGTCGAGCTCTTCGAGGCGGTCAACATCGTGCGGCAGGTGGCGCAGGCCCTGGCTGCGGCGCACGACCATGGCATCGCGCACCTCGACCTCAAGCCGGAGAACGTCTTCCTGATCGAGCGCGCTGGTCGACGACGCGTGGTGCGGCGCGTGGCCGATGGCGGCGGGCGCGACTTCGTGGTCGAGCCCGAGGGCAAGTTCGACTTCGTCAAGCTGGTCGACTTCGGCGTCGCAAAATTCATCGACCACGCGATGAACTTCGGGTTGCACGGCGCCGCTGGCGTCGTCTTCGGCACGCCGCAGTACATGTCGCCGGAGCAGGCGCGTGGCGATCGCGTCGACGGTCGCAGCGATGTCTATGCCTTGGGCATCCTCTTCTACGAGATGCTCACCGGCGACGTGCCCTTCGACAGCGAGGATCCAACGGAGATCTTGAACGCCCATGTGGCGTCGCGCCCTGAATCACCGCGGCGCCGCGCGCCGGAGCTGGGGCTCGACGACGCCACCGAGCGAACGATTATGCGCTGCCTCGAAAAGGACCCGCAGCGGCGCTTTCAGGCGATGGATGAGCTGCTCGACGCGCTCGTCGATTGCTTCACCGATCGCGTCTTCCTGCGCCACGCGCATCGCCTGCCAGGGGCGGTCGAGGCCGGGATCGTCGTGCCACCGGAGCCGCCGACGCGGCCGGAGCAGGCGGTGGTCGCCGGCGCGAGCCTGACCGACGAGCTGGCCGAGTTGCTGACGGTCCCGCCCCAGGGGCGCGCAGCGGGCCCCCAGGGACGTGGGCCCTCGCTCGAGGACCTGACGCCCACGGCCGACGGGCAGCCGCGCGCCGCGCTGCCCGCGCCGGTCATCGCCAGCGGCGCGAGCGCGATCGACGACGACACCCCGACCTCCGAGTTCGCGGAGGTCAACTCCGTGCGGACGGCGGTCGGCATCGGCCCGCTCGCGCCAGCACGCGGTGAGGGGGCGCCAGCGGGGAGCCAGCCGGCGGCACCGAAGCGTCGCTGAGGCCTCAGCGGTACGCGCGTGGGTTGCGCCGCGCAGGCTAGCGGCCGAGGGACGACGATGGCTCAAGAGCGCGGCTACGATGACCCGACGACGGTGCGGCACGTTGTGCCAGCCAGTGGCGCGGGGGCGCCTCGGCCCAGCGATCACGATACCCCCGCGCAGCCGCTACCGCCCGTGCCGGCGGGCATTGCCCTCGCGGCCGCGCCAACGGCCGCCCCAGCGGCTGCGCCAGTCGATCCACCGGAGAACGCGCCAGCAGCAGCGCCCGCGGCTGTGCCAGCAGCAGCGCCCGTGGCCCCACCCGCGGACGCGCGCGCCGGCGGGACCGCCAAGCTCGGGGTGGACGACGCCTGGGGCGCGGCCGAGCCGGCCGAGCTCACGCCGACGGATTGGACGGACCCCGGGTCACCCGCCGACGACGATCTTCGCCTCGGCGAGCCGCTGAGCGTCGAGGCCAGCGCCGCCCCGCTGCAAGGCATGGCCACCGCGGCGACCGGTGCCAGCCCGCTGCCGCCGGTCGAGACGCCACCGCTGCCGGCGGACCTCGCTCCGCCGGCGACCGGCCCCTCGTGGCTGACCGATGTGTCGCGACTGCAGCGTGAGGCGCAGCGCCTGGCGCGCGCCGGCCGCTGGCGCGATTTGCCGGCGCTCTATGGCCATGCGCTGCGCCACGCGAGCTACGCCAGCGGCGTCGCCCGCCGCGTCCTGCTGCTCGAATTGGCGCAGCTCTATCGCGATCGCTTGGGCGATCCGGCCCGCGCCGAGCAGGTCTTCGTCGCCCTCGCGCAGCAGAATCCGGCGAACGCCGAGGCCCTCGCCTACTTGGCAGCCACCTATGAGCAGCGCCATGAGTGGGACGCGCTCTACGCGCTCTACTTCGCGGCGGTCGAGGCGACCTGGGATCCGCACCATCGGCTGGAGTGGACGCGCCAGGCGGAATCGATCGCTACCGCAGGACTCGGCGACTTCGACCTGGCGATCGCCGCCTGGGCGCAGCTCTGGCGGCTCGGTGATGGCGAGCCGCACGCGTCGCGCGCGCTGAGCCGCTACTACCGCCAGACCGCGCGCTGGGGTGAGCTGGCGCAGTTTCTCGAGCAGCGCCTTGGGCGCGCCAGCGGCCCGGCGCAGCTGGTGGTGTTGCGTGAGCTGGCCGAGGTGGTGCTCTCCGGCCTGCACGACCCGGAGCAGGCCGCCGCGGTGCTCGAGCGCATCCTGGCGCTCAGTCCGGCCGACCCTGTGGCCCTGCTACAGCTCGCTCGTCTGCACGCGCAGGTCGGTGATTGGGCGACGCTGGCGCGCCTAATCGACTTCGCGCAGTCCGCGACCCTCAGCACCGAAGCGGCGCTCGATCTGCTGCGCTTCGCCGCCGACGCGCTTTGGCAGGCCGACCGCTTGGACCAGGCGATGATCGCCGTCGATGCGATTCTGCAGCGCCGACCGCTCGAGCCCGCCCAGCTCGGCCGCAAGCAGCAGTATCTCGTGCGCAGCGGACGCCACGAGGAGCTGCTGCAGCTCCTCGTGCTGCGGGCGGAGTCCGCTGAGCCCGCCGAGCGCGGCCTGCTGCTCGAGCAGGCCGCGCGGCTGGCCGAGCAGCAGCTTCAGCGCGTGGCCGAGGCGGCACGCTTGTGGGAGGCCCGCCTCGCGCTCGAGCCGCGGCATCTGCCGGCCTACGACGCGCTGGCCCGCCTCTACGAGCTGCTCGGCGATCCTGTCAGCGTGGCCAGAGTGCTCTCCGAGCAGCGGGAGCTGGTGCGCGCGCCGGCCGAGCGCCTGGCGCTGCTGCGCCGCCTGGGGGAGCACTACGCCGCGCGCCTGGGCGACGACGCTGGCGCCGAGCGCTGCTGGAAGGAGATGCTCGACCTCGACGCCGAGGACGAGGGCGCGCGCGATCAGCTCGCCGCGCTGCACCGCCGTCGCGGCAACTTCGAGGCTCTGAACTCGGCGCTGCTGCGTCAGATCTGGCTCGCGCGCGACGCCGAGCGAGCGCTGGCGCTCTGCCGGCAGGCCGCGCAGAACATCGAGGATAACGTTCGCGAGCCGCTGCGCGCGGTCGAGGCCTGGCGGCGTGTGCTCGACTTCGCCGCGGACGACCCCAGCGCGCTCCGCGCCTTGGCCGGGCACTACGCCACGCTGGGCGAGACGCGTCAGCTCGTCGCCGTGCTCGAGCGTCAGCTCGCCGTCGCCAGCGACGCGGGCCAGCGACTCGATCTCGGCCTGCGCTGCGCCACCCTGCTGCAGCAGCTCGGGCTCACGCGTGCGGCGATGGCCGTCTATGAAAGGCTCCTGCGCTCGAGCCCCGACGCGCCGCAGGTCTACGAGCCGCTGCACGCCCTCTACCTCCAGCAGGGCTGGCGCGGCCTCGCTGCCGGCGTGCTGGACTTCGTCGCGGCGCACCAGGAAGCGCCCGCGCGCGCGGCGCTGCTGCGGGCCTCCCTCGAGCTGAATGCCGGCCCTGAGCGCGCGGAGCGCTGGGCGCTGCTGCGCCGCCTGCTCTACCTCGGCGAGCCTGCGGCGCCGCTGCTGGCCGAGCTCGCAGCGTTGGCCGAGGGGCAGGCGGACCTGCAGCGCGAACGGGCGGCGTTGCTCGCGGAGCGGGCCGGAGAGCAGCAGGACGCCCTGGCGCGCGCGGAGCTGCTGCGCGAGTTGGCCGGCATGCTCGAGCACGAGCTCGCGGCGCCGGAGCGAGCCTTCGTCGTGCTGGGGTCTGCGCTGCTCGGCGTGCCGCCGACGGCGGAGCACGCCGCCGAGCTCGAGCGCCTGGCGCAGGCGACGCGACGCTGGGAGGACTGGCTCGCCGTGCTTGACGTGCAGACGCAGCCCGATCAGCCGCTGGCCGTGCGCAAGGACGCCCTGGCCCGGCGCGCGCGCGTCTGTCTCGAGGCCCTCGGCGACCCGCTCCGCGCCTTCGATGAGCAGCGCCGGCGCTTGCGCCTCGACCCGCACGATGCCTCCGCGCTCGCCGACCTCGCGCAGCTCTGCGAAGCTCAGCACGCGGCGGCCAACGACGGACCGCGCGAGCGCCGCGACGCACCCGCCATGCGGCGCACGGGGGCGTGGCAGGCGGCGAGCCAGCTCTGGCTGCGACTCGATGCCGTGCTGGTGGAGCTCAGCGACCGTAGTGAGAGCGTCGGGGAGCGCTGCGCGCTGCTGCGCCGACGCGAGGAGATCGCGCGTCGCTACCGCGGCGACCTCGGCGCGGCCTTCGAGCTGATGCTGGCGCGCTTTCGCCTCTCACCGGACGATCCGGGACTGCGGCAGGAGGTGCTCGACGCGGCGGCGACGCAGGGGGGCTGGGCCGCGGCGCTCCCCTTGCTCGAGGCCGTGCAGCGCAGCGCCGCCGCAGGCACGCCGCAAACGACGCCCTACGCGTTGGTCCAAACCGCCTCGCTCTATGAGACCAAGCTCGGCGACGAGGCGCACGCGCTGACGCTCTACGGGGTCGCGTTCATCGCCGAGCCTGGCGCGCCGGCGCTGCTGGAAAAGCTCGGTGAGCTGGCCGGGCGGACGGGGGCCGCGGAGGCGCTGGTCGATGTGCTGCGCACGGCGGCCGCCAAATGCGGCGACGAGCCGCTGCGCGTCACGCTGCTGCGCAAGATCGCCCGCAGCTATGAGACCAGCCTCGGCGCGCCCGAGCGCGCGATCGACATTCATCGCCGTTTGCTCGAACTGAAGGCCGACGAGCTGGCCTCGCTCGAGGTGCTGCTGGCCTGGCACCGCGAACGCGGTGAATGGCGCGACCTCCGGGATCGTCTGCAGCAATGGGTTGGACTGCAGGGCGAGGACGACGAGCGGTGGCGCGGTTGGCTGGAGATCGCCGAGATCTCCCAGCGCCTGGGTGAGCCGGAGGCCGCGCTCGAAGCCTATGATCAGGTGGTGGGCGAGCAGCCCGACCAGCGCCAGGCCTTGGAGGGGCTGCAGGCCCTCCAAGGCGCGATCCAAGACAAAGCCCTGCGCCGGCGGCTGCTGCGGATGGAGATCGTGCACGCGACTCCGGAGCGCGCGACCGAGCTCCACCTCGAGCTGGCGCGCCTGCAGGAGGAAGAGGATAGCGACCCAGCGACCGCGATCGCCACCTTGCAGCCGCTCGCGGTCGCCAATGGCGGCTCGCCCCCCGTCTTCGCCGCGCTGGCGCGTCTGCTGCGCCAGGAGCAGCGCTGGGCGGAGCTGCTCGCGTTGTTTTTGCACCGAGCGGAGGGACTCGACGCCGCCGACGCGCGCGCCGAGCTGCTCGACCAGGCGCTGCTGCTCGCCGACGAGCAGCTCGGATCGGGCGAGGTGGTGCTCCGCGAGCGGCTCTATCGTCTGCTCTTGGCGCTGCGGCCGAGCGACGCGGCGCTGCGCTCTCGGCTGCTCGTCCTGCTGCGGACGATGGAGCGGGGCCGCGATCTGGCGCAGGCGCTCGAGCAAGAGCTCGAGCGGGTCGATCAGCCGAGTGAGCGCGTCGCGCTGATGTACGAGCTGGCGCGGCTCGAGGCGCACACCCTGGCGCAGCCCACAGCGGCGCGCGGCTGGTATGAGAGCATCGTCGCGCTCGCGCCGGGCGAGGAGGGCGCGATCCTCGCCCTGGCGCAGCTCGCGCTGGCCGCTGACGACGGCGCGGCCTATGCGGCGTGTCGCAGGCAGCAGGCGGAGCTGCTCGAGCCGCCTGAGGCGGCGCTCGTGCTCTGTCACCTGGCCGAGGTTGCCGATGAGCGCGGGGAGCCCCGCGAGCAGCTCGTGGCCTGTTATCGCGAGGCTCGGGCGCTCGATCCGAGCAACGTGCCGGCGATGGAGGCCCTCAAGGGCATCGGGCGCCGGCTCAAGTCGATTCGGCCCATGGCGGCGCTCCTGCCGCTGGAGGGTGAACGCGAGCTGACGCGCGCCGATCGGGCGCGGCGGCTGCGCGCGCTCGGCGACGACGCGGCGAGCAGCGATTCGCTGGCCGCCCTCGAGTGGTACCGGCGCGCGGTCGCCGTCGACCCCGAGGACGCGGCGAGCTGGTCCGCCCTGGCGCAGGCCTACGAGGGCGCCCAGGAGCCCGTCGCGGCGCTCCGCGCCTGGCGTCAGTGGCTCTTGGCGCAACAGCGGCGCGAGCCGCTGCGCGCCGAGCGCCTGCGCTGGGAGGCGGCCTGCCTCTTCGACGTGGCGCAGGCGGCGCGCCGTGCTGGCGAGGAGGAGGAGTACCAGCGGCTGGTGCGACGGGCGCACCTCTGGTCGCCGGGCTACGTTCCAGCCGCGCTGACGGCCGCCCAGTTCGCGCTCGAGGAGGGCCGGGCCGAGCACGCACGGCGCTTGCTCGATGAGGTGCTGGCGCCCGGCAGTGAACAGCTCGAGGCGCGCGAGCGCGCCGAGGCGCTCTACCTGCGCGGCAGCGCCTGGCGCCGACTCGGTGAGCCCACGCATGCGCTCGACGACCTGCAGCAGGTGCTGCAGCGGCAGCCGCTGCATGCTGGCGCGCTCGTCGCCGCCGCCGAGCTCCTGGCGCTGGAGCAGCGTCCCTCGGCAGCGCTTGAGCATCAGATGCGCGCGCTGATGGTCGTTGACGCGCCCGAGGCGCGAGCCGGGCTCTATTACCAGGCGGCCCTCTTGCTCGAGGACGCGCTGGCGCGCCCCGAGGAGGCTGGCGCCTTCTTCGAGCTGGCGCTGGACGAGGGCCTGCAGCAACACGAGCTGCTGCTGCGGCTGATGCGCTACTACCAGCGCAGTGGTCGCACGGCCGAGAGCTTGGCCGTGCTGGACCGCTTGATCGCCGGGGCCACGGCAGCCGACGAGCTCGCCGGGCTGTGGCTGGCGCGGGCGCAGGTGCTGGTGCAGGACGCCGAGCGTGAGCGCGAGGCGATCGAATCGTTCGACATGGCGCTGAGCTACGATCCGAGCCACGCGGAGGCGCGGGCCGGTCTGGCCGCCGCCCTCGAGCGGCGCGGGGACTGGGGCCCGCTGCTGCAGGTGCTCGAGGCGAGCTGTGACAGTGGCAGCCCGGCCGAGCAAGCGCAGAGCCTGCGGCGCATGGCCGAGATCTGTCGCGTGCAGCTCCATGCCCCCGAGCGCGCCGAGGGCTACCTGCGCCAGTCGGTCGCGCTGCAGTCGACCCGCGAGGCCGTCGCGCAGCTCGAGCGCCTCTACGCGGGCGATCCGGCGCGCACGAGCGATCACCGGCTGATGCTTGGTTTGCTGGTGGCGCATGGGCCGCCGTGGTTCGAGCGCGCGATGGAGCTCGGCCGCGCCTTGCTCGGGGACGAGAAGCGTTGGGCCTGGTGTCTGCTCTCGCCGCTGCTCGGGGTCAGCCAGGTCGATCCCGAGCTGCGCGCGGTGCTGCAGGAGATGCGCAAGGACCACGAACGCCCGCCGCTCCTCGGCGTCGAGGCCGAGGGCTACTCGCTGCTGGTCCACCCGCAGGTTTCGCCGCGGCTCTCCGAGGTGCTGGCGGAGCTCAATGCCCTGCAGCCCGCCTGGCCCGAGCCCTCGACGGCGTTGGCGGACGCGCTGGCGGCGGCGTCGGTGGTCGGCCCGCAGACAGGGCTCGGCAAGAAGTTCGAGGCGGTCGCGCGGGCGCTCGGGCTCGGGAGCTGCAGCCTCTTGCGCACCCAGAATCTCCCCGAGCCGCTGATGGTGCTGCAGCCGCGTGGCGCTGGACTGCAGGTCGTCGTGCGGACGGAGCTCTTGCAGCAGCTCGTCCACGCCGAGGTCGGCTTCCTCTTCGCCCACGCGCTCGAGCTAGCGCGCCCGGGTCACCGCCTCGCCGCGGCGCTCCCGCCGACACTGCGAGGCGACCTGCTGCCCGCACTCTGGTCGGTGCTCGGTCTGGCGGCGCCTGGCGCCGCGGGCGAGGCCGAGTCGGTGCTGGCGAGCGCAATCGCGGAGGTCGTCGACGAGCGGCGCCGCCTGCGCTGGCGCCAGCGCCTCGACGCGCTCGAGGGCCAGGACCCGCGCCCGCTCGGGGAGCGGTGGTGGCAGGGCGTGACCTTCACCGCGTACCGCGCCGGGCTGGTCGCGGGCGCCGATCTGCGGCAGGCGCTGCGCGTGATCGCGCGGCTCGATGAGAGTCTCTCGCGGCCGCGGGTGGTGGCGCGGCTCGACGAGCTCGATAGCTACGCCAGCGGTTCGGCCGCGCTGCGCGACCTGGTCGCCTTCGCTGCCTCACCCGCCTTCGGTGAGCTGCTGCGCAGCGCCACCGTGCTCGAGCGCGAGTAGCGCCCGCCCGCGCGACGGGGTGGCTAGCCGCCCAACCCCTCCTCTTCGGCGCGCCGGGCTGCGCGGCGGGCGCTGCCGCTGGTGAGCCAGCCCTTGCGCCAGAAGAACGTGAGCAGCGCGCCGACGGTCAGCAGCATCAGCCCGAGGGCGAAGGGGTAACCGTAGCGCCAGTGCAGCTCGGGCATATTGAAGGGTGAGCCCCCGGGGTCGAAGTTCATTCCATAGAGTCCGGTGATGAAGCTGAGCGGAATGAAGATCGTGGAGATCAGCGTCAGGACCTTCATCACGGCGTTCATCCGCTGGCTGACGTTCGAGGCGTGCAGCTCCATCAGGCTGGCCGCGAGATCGCGGCAGGCCTCGAGCAAGTCGAGCAGCTGTATCGTGTGGTCATGGCAATCGCGGAGGAAGGTCCGCGTCTCCGAGGTAATCGGCGCGCTGTCGCCCCGGGTGAGTTGGGCGATCATCTCGCGCGTCGGCCAGAGCACGCGGCGCAGCGCGTGGAGATCATGGCGCAGCGCATGGATCTCTGCGACCCCGCGCTGGTCGACGAACTGCGGCATCTGCGTCTCGATTTGATCGAGCTGATCGCTGAAGCGCTCGAAGAGCGGGAAGTAGGCGTCGATCACGGCGTCGGTGAGGGCGTAGGCGAGGTAATCGGCGCCGGTGGTCCGCAGGCGTCCGAGCGCGTTGCGCCGCAACCGCTCGCGAATCAGCTCGAGACAGGGATTGTCCCGGTTGACGACCGTCACGACGAAGTCGCGGCCGAGAAAGATCCCGAGCTGCTCGAGCTCCAAATGCTCCCCGGCCGCGGGCATCCGCAGGGCGATGAAGAGCGTCTCGCCGTAGTCATCGACCTTCGGGCGTTGGTGCAGGTGAATCGCGTCCTCGAGGGCGAGCGCGTGCAGCCCGAAGAGCTCGCCGAGCTGGCGAAAGATCTCGGCGTCACCGGTGCCCTCGACGTCGACCCAGGTCACGGGGGCGCTGCCGCGCCGGAGCTCGCCGACGCTGGCGACGCGACGCTCCTCGACCGTGTCCGGCCCATAGGTCATCACGCGAAGGCTCGGCGCCGTGGCGTCGGGGCGCGCTGAAAGGGTGCCCGGTGGCGTTCCCAGCGTTTCGCGGCGGGTCGACATGATCGCCGATCGCCGCCCACGGCGTCGACGTTTCTTGGCCATGGCCTCTACGCTCCTATCGGGCTGCGGCGGCCGGCTCGCGGCAGGCGCTCCGGCGCGTGGCGCCGATGATAGGCAGGCCCGCAGCCCGGCGCTACCCCTGATCCTTCGTCGCCCACAGCGGGGCCGCGCCGACCCGCGATCGCCGCTTGGATGCGGCGCTCGTGCGGTCGCCCGTGCACCGACGCTGCCTTCAACGCTACCCACCGCCCAGCGGCGTGCTTGGCAGCCGCAAGCGAGTGTGTTACCCGAGGTACCGGATTTCCGAGCGCCCAGTGGCGGTAGGGTTCGTGACGCAGCGTTTGCACCCGATTACGGTCGATCGCATTGACGGGGACGCGGCCAAGGTCGTGCGGCGCCTGAGCCAGCACGGCCACCAGGCCTTCCTCGTCGGTGGCTGCGTGCGCGACCTCCTGCTCGGGCACGCGCCCAAGGACTTCGACGTCGCCACCAGCGCTACGCCGGAGCAGATCCGCCGCGTGTTTCGTAACAGCCGGATCATTGGGCGGCGCTTCCGCCTCGCGCACGTCTTTTTCGGCAGCAAGGTGATCGAGACTGCGACCTTTCGCAGCACCCCCGAGCAGCCCAACGAGGGCGTGCCCCTGATCTGGCAGGACAACCAGTTCGGCACGGCCGAGGAAGACGCGCTGCGCCGCGACTTCACGATCAATGGCCTCTTCTACGACCTCGCGTCGGGCAAGATCATCGACGTCGTCGATGGGCTGAGCGACCTCCGGGCGCGCTTGGTGCGCACGATCGGCGATCCCGACGTGCGCCTTCCCGAAGACCCGGTGCGGATCATTCGAGCGATCAAGTTCGCGGCGCGCCTGGGCCTGGAGATCGAGCCGCAGACCCGCGCCGCCGCGGTGCGCCATCGGGGGTTGCTCGCGGCCTGTTCGGTCGCGCGGGTGCTCGAAGAACTCTACCGCCTGCTGCGCAGCGGCACGGCGACGAAGACCTTTCAGCTGATGCATGAGCTCGGCGCGCTGGCCGTGCTGATGCCCGAGATCGCCGCCGTCTTGCCCGCTCCGGCCTTGCCCGAGGCGGGAGTGCTGGCGCCGGTGCTGCGGGCTGGCCGGCGCCTCGGATCGGCGCCGCGCCTCGAGGCCTCGAGCGAGGGCAGCGAGGGCGACGATCCAGCGCAGGAGGCAGAGGGTCTCTCGGCGAGCGAGGCTGCCGCGGCGCTGCGTGCCTTGGTGGCGGAGGTCGCCGAAGCCGATAGCGTGGCCGAGTCGCCGCCGGATCCGGAGGCGGAGGCGCCGCCCAGCGCAGCGCAGCAGGCGTTGGAGCGGCTGCTCAGCGCCACCGAGATCGACGAGGGCGCCTTGGTCGAGCGGCTGCTCGGCCTGCTCGAGCTCTCCGATCCGATGGAACGCCGCTCGACGGGGGCGCTCGTCTGGCAGCAGCTCGAGGTCCTCGATCAGCTCGTGCGACAGACGGCGCCGCCGCCCGCCGATCCCTTGTTGCTGGCGGCGCTGCTCAGCCCGCTGGTGCGGCGCTCGCTGCGGCGCGAGCTCAAGCTCGCCGTCACCGTGGAGCAGGTCGACGCGCTCGTGCACGTGGTCGGGCAGCGGCTGCAGGTCGCGCGGCGGCACCGCGAGCGAATACGGTTGATCCTCGTCGCGCAGCGGCGGCTCGAGCGCGCACGCACGCGCGGTGCGGTGGCCCAGCGTGGCTACTTCGCCGAGGCGCAGCAGCTGCAGCAGCTGCGTCGCGCTGCGCTCGGGGAGGCCGCTCTCGCCGACGATGAGGGCGCGGCGGAGGCGGAGGGCGCCGCGCCGCGCAGTGGGCGGCGGCGGCGCAGGCGGCGGGGCCCGCGCCGCGACGGCGCCACAGCCGCCACCGAGGTGCCCGCCCAGGCGCTCGCCGAGGCGCCCAGCGACAACTGAAGCACGGGCCGCTACCACCCGCGAGACGACCACCCGCGGGACGATCACCAGAGGGACGATACCTTGAGCAAGCTCAACCGCTACAGCGCGCGCATCACCCAGTCCAAGTCGCAGGGGGCCTCACAGGCCATGCTCTACGGCGTGGGCCTGACCGAGGCCGATATGGCCAAGGCGCAGGTCGGCATCGCGAGCATGTGGTACGAGGGAAATACCTGCAACATGCACCTCCTCGACCTCGCGGCGGAGGTCAAGGCCGGTGTACAGGCGGCCGGCCTCGTCGGGCTGCGCTTCAACACGATCGGCGTCAGCGACGGCATCTCCATGGGCACCGACGGGATGAGCTACTCACTGCAGAGCCGCGATTTGATCGCCGACTCGATCGAGAGCGTGATCGCCGCCCATTGGTACGATGGGCTGATCGCGCTGCCCGGCTGCGACAAGAACATGCCGGGCGCGATGATCGCGATGGGCCGACTCAACCGCCCGGCGCTGATGGTCTACGGCGGGACCATTCGCGCGGGCTGCTGGAAAGAGCGCAAGCTCGACATCGTCTCCGCCTTTCAAAGCTACGGCGAGCTGGTGGCCGGAACGATCGGCGAGAGCGAGCATGATGCCGTCGTGCGCCACGCCTGTCCCGGGGCTGGGGCCTGCGGTGGCATGTACACCGCAAACACGATGGCCAGCGCGATCGAGGCGCTCGGCATGTCGCTGCCCGGCAGCGCCTCGATTCCGGCGACGGCGCCTGAGAAGCTAGAGGAGTGCCGGGCGGCCGGCGCGGCGTTACGGGTCTTGCTCGAGCGCGACCTCAAGCCGCGCGACCTGATGACGCGCGGCGCCTTCGAGAACGCGATGGTCGTCGTGATGGCGCTTGGCGGCTCGACCAACGCGGTGCTGCATCTGATCGCGATGGCCCGCGCCGTCGAGGTGCCGCTGGCGCTCGAGGACTTCCAGCGCGTCGCCCGCCGCGTGCCCTTCATCGCCGATCTCAAGCCGAGCGGGCAGTACGTGATGGAGGATCTGCACCAGGTCGGCGGCATTCCCGCGCTGATGAAGTACCTCTTGGCCGAGGGGCTAATCGACGGGAGCTGCTTGACCGTGACCGGGCGCACGATCGCCGAGAACCTCGCGTCGCTGCCGGGGTTCAGCGCGGGACAGCGCGTGATTCTCCCCCTCAGCGCCCCGATCAAGGCGACGGGGCACATCCAGATTCTGCGGGGCAGCCTCGCGCCCGATGGCGCCGTCGGCAAGATTACGGGCAAGGAGGGCGAGCGCTTCTCCGGCCCGGCGAGGGTCTACGACGCCGAGGAGGCGATGCTCGCGGGGCTCGAGCGCGGCGAGATCGCCAAGGGCGACGTCGTGGTCATTCGCTATGAGGGACCCCAGGGTGGGCCTGGGATGCCCGAGATGCTGACGCCGACCTCGGCGATCATGGGCGCGGGGTTGGGCAGCGAGGTTGCCCTGATCACCGACGGGCGCTTCTCCGGCGGCTCGCACGGCTTCATCATCGGCCACGTCACGCCGGAGGCGCAGGTCGGTGGTCCGATCGCGCTCGTGCAGGACGGCGATCGCATCACCATCGACGCCGCCGCCAACCGCATCGACCTCGAGCTCAGCCCCGACGAGTTCGCGCGGCGGCGCGCTTCCTTCGCGCCACCGCCGCTGAAGGCGACGCGCGGCACGCTCTTCAAGTACATTCAGCGGGTCAAGTCGGCGGCCGAGGGCTGCGTTACCGACGAGTGAGCGCAGCGAGAACGCATGCAGCAGCGAGGGGGCGGCGCTATGGCCAATCGCGAGTCGAGTGCCCAGGGGCGGAATCGAACCACCGACACGGGGATTTTCAGTCCCCTGCTCTACCGACTGAGCTACCTGGGCGTCGGGCGGAGGCGCTCTCCGGGCTGCGCTGGCCAGGCCGGGAAAGCGCTCGAGCACGGCCAACGTGGCAAAGCGCCCGAGCGCAGGATGTCTAGCAGGTCAGTTCGAGCTGGTCAATGCGGCGCTCGCGACGGGCATCGGCTGCCGGTCGGCCGGGCCGAGGCAGGGCGATGACGCCGGCTCGGCCCGCGCCGCGCGTCCGGCGGCTGACGGCCCTGGCCCTGGCCCTGGCCCTGGCCCCGGCGCCGACGACCCATGCGGAGCCCGCCGCCGCTGGCGCTGGGGCACCCGCGCGCCACCGCGCCGGCGCTGCTGCGGGCGCTGCGGGCGCTGCGAGCGCTGCGGCGCCCGCGCTCGAGGATATCGTCCTCGCCGCGATGACGACGCCGACCACCGTGCAAGAGGCGCCCGCCATTGTCACCGTCATCACCAGCGAGCAGATCCACCAACAGGGCTTTCGCTACCTCGCTGACGCGCTGGGCATGGTCCCCGGCTTCCTCAACCACGGTTGGGGCTACAACGTCGTGGCGACGCCGCTGACCCGCGGGATTCTCTTCGGCGCGCTCTACCTGCAGGACGGCGTCGATATGTACGACCCGATCGGCTTCGTGCTGCTGCCCGCGGCCTTCCCCGTCGAGACGCTGCAGCGGGCCGAGGTGACGAGTGGTCCCGGCGGCGTGCTCTGGGGCTCCAACTCCTTCGTCGGCGTTGTCAACCTGGTGACCAAGACGGCCGACGATCTGGACGGCCTCGAGACCCACGTCAGCTACGGCGGTGGACCGTCGGGACGCCGTCACGAGACGCGCCTCTATGTAATGGGCGGGACGAAGCTCTTCGCTGGCAAGCTCAAGCTCTTCGGCCACGCGGCCTATCGCGGCTGGACGGAGGGCGGCTTTGGTATGCCGCTGCGGATCGTGCTCGGCAACCTCGCCGCGGGGCCCACGATCATGGAGCCGAACTTCACCGGCGCGTCGGGCTACGCCCGCCAGCTCGATCTGACGGGCAACGCGCAATACGGCGACCTGTCGCTGCACTGGAGCGTGCCCTTCAATCGTGTCGCCTTCCCCGCCTCACCGGTCGGGACCGCGGCGCTGGAGCGACTCGATGAGGACGCGCTCGATTGCGCCGATCCACGCCAAGCGGCGGCCTGCGCCAACCGCGTCGACCCCGACCGTACCTCTCGCGGGACGCGCTACGACTTCGGCAACCGCCTGGCGGTGTTGCGCTTCCGCCCACGCCTATGGCGCGAGCGCCTCGCCCTCGACGCGCGCGCCTTCTTCGTGCAGTACCGCATCGCCTACGAGCCCCTGGCCTCGGTGCTGCCCTCTGAGCTGCTGCGTGGCGGTGTTTCAATTTACGAGAGCTACGTCAGCTCCCGCTCCGGGCTCTCCCTCGACGCCCAGGCGGTCCTGCCTGGCGACATCCGCCTGCTCGCTGGGGGCGAGCTCTTCTACGACGAGATGCCAGCAAACATCGCGCGCTGGCGCGCCGACCCCTCGCTCTTTGCCGGTGGCTCGCTCAATGGCGCACCCTGTCCGCCGGCCACGCCGGATAACCTCTGTCCAGTGGTGGTCCATAATGCCTCCAATCGCCTGACGAGTGGGCTCTTTGTCAGCGCTGAGCGCCGGCTGCCGGGTCAGCTGGTGCTCAACGCGGCGACGCGCGTGCAGTTCTACGGCGGCAAGCGGGCGCTCGATCCGGTCGTGCTCTTCTCCGGTGCGGCGGTCTGGGCGCCGACGCCGGCCCTCAGCCTCAAGACCAACTTCGCCGAGGGCTTTCGGCCGCCCTCGCTGCTCAAGACCGACAGCAACAGCGTTGGTTCCTGGCTCGGCAACCCGGAGCTCAAGGTCGAGCGCAGCCGTGCGCTCCAGGGCGAGGCCAACGTCAGGCTGCTCGCCGATCACGGCGGCATCCGATCGCTGAGCCTCCGCGCTGATTATGCCTATACCTGGGTCAGCAACTTCATCCAGCTCAACGAGGGCCGCTTCGTCAACGTGGCGTCGATCGGCACCCACAGCGCCGAGCTGCTGGCGCGGATCAATCTCAAGGGCGGTCAAAGCTTCGCGCTCGGCTACAGCTTCCTCGATGGCGCCAGCGACGATCAGGGCAAGCTGCGCTCGCAGCCCAATCAGTGGCTGACCCTGCAGGCCTTGCTGCCGCTGATCGGCCAGCGCTTCTTCCTCACCTCGAACCTGACGGTCGTCGGCGGCTTCGAGGATCCGAATCGGCGCGGCGCGTCGACGACTGCGATCTACCTCGGACGGATGGCCAATGGCCTGCCGGTCCAGAGCCCGGTGGTCACGGGGGGCTTCACCGATCAGACGATCGACTCCGTCGGGCCGACCGCGAGCTGGAACGCGGGCCTACGCTACCTGCTCAGCGACTACGGCCTGCGCCTGGCCGTCGACGCCTATAATCTCCTCGACCAGCGCGGCTTCCAGCCCAACGGCTTCCTCGAGCTGGCGTCGGGTTTGGAGCCCGTCCCCAATCCCTACCGCGGCGTCTCGGTCTTCGGCAGCGTCGAGCTCGCGCTCTGACGCCGAGCCGCTGGAGCGCCCGCGTCGCCCGTCCCTGTGCCCGGCTCGGTGTCGTGGCCGCGCGCGCCGCGCGCCCCCCCCCGCATCGCGCTGAACAGCATCGCGCTGAGCAGTTGTCCCGCGCTGGACGCGGGCGTAAGACTGATCGCGCGCGGGCGACACTGGCTCCAGCAGCGGAGGTGAGAGGGATGGCTTCAGCTCGACCCTGGTGGCGGATCTGGACCCTCGTTGCCTGCCTCGGGCTCGCCGGCTCGCTGGCGGCGCCGCCGGCGCAGGCAGCGCCGGACCCCGCGGGGAGCGGGCGCCGCGGCAGCGGTAGCGCTCGAGCCCCTGGGGACGCGATCGCTCCCGATTCCTCGGCGCCCGCGCTCGAGGACCTCGTGCTCTCGGCGATGAAGACGCCGACCACGGTCCAAGAGGCGCCCGCGGTCGTGACGGTGATCACCAGCGAGCAGATCCACCAGCAGGGCTTTCGCCTGCTGGCCGACGCGCTCGGGATGGTCCCGGGCTTTCTCACCCACGGCTGGGGCTACAATGTCGTGGCCACGCCCCTGACCCGTGGGATGCTCTTCGGCGCGCTCTATCTGCAAGACGGCGTCGACATGTACGACCCGATCGGCTTTGTCCTGCTGCCGGCCTTGCTGCCGATCGAGACCGTCCAGCGGGCCGAGGTGACGACTGGTCCAGGCGGCGTGCTCTGGGGCTCGAACTCCTTCGTCGGCGTGGTCAGCCTGGTGACCAAGACCGCCGACGACCTCGATGGCCTCGAGGCCCATGCCAGCTATGGCGGCGGCCCCAGCGGTCGCCAGGGCGATACCCGCGTCTACCTGATGGGCGGGACGAAGCTCCTCGGCGGCAAGCTCAAGCTCTTCGGCCACGCCGCCTATCGCAGGTTCCGCCAGGGCGGCTTCGGCCTGCCCCTGCGGCTGGTGGTCTCTCAGCTGACGCCCTCGCCGATCGTGATGGAGCCCGACTTCACGGCGAGCTCAGGCGATGCGCGCCAGATCGACCTCTCGGGCAACGCGCAGTACGGCGCGCTCTCGCTGCACTGGAGCGTCCCCTTCAATCGCTTCGCCTTCGCGGCCACGCCGATTGGCTCGTCGGCGATCGAGCGGCTCGACGAGGATGCGCTGGACTGCCGCAATCCCGCCCACGCGGAGGCCTGCGCCAACCGCGTCGACCCGGACCGCTTGACCCGCGGCACCCGCTACGACATCGGCAACCGGATGGCCGTGCTGCGCTATCGTCCGCGCCTCTGGCGCGAGCGGCTCGGCCTCGATGCGCGCGTTCTACGTCCAGTACCGGATCGCCTACGATCCCCTCTCACTGGCCCTCCCCTCGGAGCTGCTGCAAGGCGGCGTGTCGGTTTATGAGAGCTACCTCAGCACGCGCAGCGGGCTCTCGCTCGACGGCGACATCGCGCTGTCCGGCAACACCCGCTTGCTCGCGGGTGGCGAGGTCTTCTACGATCAGATGCCGCTCAATCTCGCGCGCTGGCGCGCCAGCCCCGCGGTGTTCGCTGGCAACCAGATCCAGGGCTCGCCCTGCCCCCCGGCGGTCGGTGACAACCTCTGCCCGGTGGCCGTGCACTACGCCTCGGACCGGCTGACGAGCGGGTTGTTTGCCAGCGCGGAGACGCGTCTGGCGCAACAGGTGGTGCTCAACGCGGCGACGCGTCTGCAGCTCTACGGTGGCAAGCGGGCGCTCGACCCGGTGGTGCTCTTCTCGGCTGCGGCGGTCTGGGCGCCGACGGCCGACCTGAGTCTCAAGGCCAACTACGCCGAGGGCTTTCGGCCACCCTCGCTGCTCAAGACGGACAGCGGCAACGTCGTCTCGTGGATCGGCAACCCGGAGCTCAAGGTCGAGCGCAGCCGGGCGCTTCAGGGCGAGCTCAACGTCAGGCTGCTCTCCAACCACGAGGCGATCCGGCTGCTCAGCCTGCGCGCGGACTACGCCTACACCGCGGTCAGCAACCTGATCCAGGTGATCGAGGGGCGCTTCGTCAACGTGGCCTCGATCGGGCTGCACACCGCCGAGCTGCTGCTGCGCCTTCAGCTCAAGCGCGGGCAGAGCTTCACGCTCGGCTATAGCTTCCTCGACGGCGCCACCGACAATCAGGGCAAGCTGCGCTCGCAGCCGAATCAGTGGTTGACGCTGCAGGCGCTGCTGCCGCTCTGGGCGCAGCGCTTGTTTCTGAGCTCGAACCTGATCGTCGTCGGCGGGCTCGAGGATCCCAATCGACGCGGTGCGGGAGCGAGCACGCTCTTTGTTGGGCGCATGGCCGACGGCCTGCCCGTCAGGAGCCCGGTGGCGCTCGGCGCCTTCACCGACCAGACCTTGGACTCGGTCGGCCCGACCGCGACCTGGAACGCGGGCCTCCGTTACCTGCTGGCGAAGGGTGGCCTGCGCTTGGCGGTGGACGCCTACAACCTGCTCGACCAGCGAGCCTTTCAGCCCAACGGCTTCTTCGAGCTGGCCGCCGGGCTGGAGCCGGTGCCGAACCCCTACTTCGGGGTTTCGGTGATCGGTAGCGTCGAGCTGACGCTCTAGCCAGCCTGCTGCGCGCTAGGGCAGGCCTTCGTCGCCCTCCTCGTCCTCGCCCGGCGCGGCTTCGACGAGCTGGTAGTCGCTGACGCTGAGGTGGAGCTCGCCGTCGGCGAGGCGCGCGAGGCCGACGACCTCGACGAAGGCCTCGACGAAGTTGAGCAGCTCATCGCCCTTCTCGCCGCTGTCGATCAGGTACTGCTCGCCCTCGGCGGTCGCCACGGCCACCGCCAGGGCCTCGCCTTCGTCGTCGAGCCTGACCGTCACGACGATGCCGCGCACACTGAGCTGCCCCGCTTGATTGGCTGCCATTGTCGCCTCCTCGCGCGACCTACGCGCCCGTCCATCTTACCTGACTCGGCGGGGAGCCGCGTCGGTCGTCCCCGGGCAGGGCCGATCGCGGCGCGCGGGCCTCAGGCCCAAAAGCGACGCTGCATCAGCACGAGTCCGAGCAGCAGCAGCAGCGCCGAGGCCAGCGCCCAGGGCGTGCCAGGCGCCTGGCGCACGCGGAGCGCAATCTCGGGCGGCTGACCCGCTTGCTGGAAGACGCCGGCGAGCAGCAGCAAGCGCGTGCCGGCTGCGAGCACCAGTGGCTCGTTGTAGCGCAGGTCGACCTCGCGCCGGGCGCCGCCGGCCGCCTCGAGCGTGAGGCGGGCGGTGGCCTGGCGCCGCGAGCCGTCGGGATGCGTCTCGAGCCTCAGCGTCCGCAGGCGCGCGCGGTGCTGCGCATCGAGCCTGGTGAAGCCCGTCGTCGTCAGCACCAAGGGCGGCTGCTCGCTCCCTCCCAGACCACCGATCAGATGCGCGAGCAGCGCCACCAGGAAGGCGAGGTGCAGCAGCGCGGGCCCATGCGCCCAGGGGCTGCGTTGGCCGCCGCGCCACTTGCGCAGGGTGCTCTGCCAGGTGCAGAGCGCCGTGTTCAGGCCGTAGATCACGAGCACGACGATCAGCAGGTAGAGCCAGAGGTGCCAGGCCGAGGGCGGGGCGAAGAAGGCGCGAAGATCATCGAGCTGGACCCGCGCCGAGGCGCCCTCGCGGGTGGCGGCGAGCACGATCGAGCCGATGGCGAGCAGCAGCACGGCGCCTTGGCCGCAGAGCAGCCCGAGGCCCTGCGAGCGCAGCAGCGGCAGCCAGCCTTTGGTGGCCGGGCCGCTAGAAGGCATGGCTCGAGGCGCCGAAGAAGAACGAGGTGCCGACGTAGGCCACCCCGACCCAGGCGAGGCCGATCCCGGCCAAGGCGGGGCGCACCCAGCTCCGTCCGCTCAGCGAGGGGGTCAAGCGCAGGTGCAGGAAGGACGCGTAGTGCAGCCAGAGGATCACCGACCAGATCACCTTCGGGTCCCAGAGGAAGTAGGCCCCCCAGGCGACGACGCCCCAGATGCCGCCGCAGATCATCGAGAGGGACCACAGCCCGAAGCCCTGCAGCGCGCGGCGGTCGAGCCGGCGCAGCCACTCGGGATTGCGGTCGTGCCACCAGGCCAGCGCCGCCGCGGCCGCCGCCGCCCAGAGGGCATAGGCGCCGAAGGCCAGCGGCACATGTAGCGGGTACCAGATGCTGCGCATCAGGGGCGGGGGAAAGCGCAGCGTCCAGGGGAAGGCGAGCGCCGCGCCGCTGGTGATCGTCGCCAGCAGCACGAGCGGCACCGTATACCAACGCGCCGGCTGCCAGGTCGCCAGCGCGACCAGGGCCAGCGCCAGGCCGAGGGCGCTGAAGGACTCGAGCTTGGTGGTCAGGGGGAAGAAGCCGATCGCCAGGCCGCGGCCCACCAGCCCCGCCGTCTGCAGGCTCACGCCGAGCGCCAGGCAAGCCCGGCCCCACCGCGCCCGCTGACCGAGGGCGCTGGCGACGGCGGCGGCCTGCAGCAGCAGGGCAGCGATGAGGAGCGCGGTCGACATCGAGTGGGGGCCCCGAGGAGGGCGAGGGTGAAAGCTACGCCGCGCCCCGCCGTGGCTCAAGCCCTTCCCGCTGGAGCGCTGCCCTTGGCGTCGGGTGCCCTGGTGAAGTGGCGACGGCCGCGTCAGGCGGACTATCATTCGACGGCGCGTGGTGCCTCGCAGGGGCGAGTCGCATCGCCCATGCGGGGGAAGGCACGATGGCTCAGCAAGATGGTGCCGCTAGAAGATCGATTGCGGCCGCGCTGGCCCTGCTGGCGGTGGCGCTCTGGCCCCTCACCATCCCCGCTGGCCAGTCGCCCGGCCAGTCGCCTGGCCAGTCACCTGGCCAGTCACCCAGCGCCGAGGAGCTGCAACGCCGCAGCTACTCGACGGAGCTGCGCCCCTACACGCGCAAGGTTTACCCCGACCATGGCCTCGCCGACACGCTGACGCCGCTCGGCCGCGCCGCGCGCGGCTTCTACCTGACGGCGGCCTACCTGCATCGCCTGGGCGCCGAGCGCGCGTCCGGCGTGATGCGGGACGCGCTGATGAACGCGGTCGTGATCGACGTCAAGGACGACTGGGGTCAGGTGCTTTGGCCGAGCGCGGTGCCGCTGAGCCGCGGCGTGCAGCGACCGCTGATGCGCGATCCGCGCGCCATGCTCGAGACCTTCCATCGGCGCGGCATCTACGTGATCGCGCGCATCGTCTGCTTCAAGGACAGTCGCCTGCCCTATGTGCGGCCCGATCTCTCGGTGCGCTTCCAGCCCCAGGGGCGGCGGCTCTTCCGTGCCGGCGCCGGTTGGATCGACCCATGGTCGGCCGAGGTGCAGGACTACATCATCGATCTGGCGCGCGAATGGGAGAGCTACGGCGTCGATGAGATCCAGCTCGATTATATTCGCTTCCCCAAGGGCAAGGCCGGCAAGGTCGGCCTCTGGCTCCATCAGGTCGGCGATACGCGCACGCGCTCCGAGCTGATCACCGGCTTCCTCGAGCGCGCCGATCGCGCGCTGAAGGTGCCCCTCTCGGTCGACATCTACGGTCTGACGACGCTCGTCGACGGCGATCCGCGGCAGCTCGGCCAAACGGTCGAGACGATGTCGCGCTATGTCGAGGCGATCTCGCCGATGATGTACGCCAACGGCATGACGAGCTACTTCCGCGATCAGACGATCAGCGAGTGGGTCTACGACTTCATCCAATGCGGGCTCTGGCGCGCCCGGCTGAAGATGCCGCCCAAGGTGGCGCTGCGCCCCTTCCTGCAGGCCTACCCCAACAACGTGCCCTTCTTTGGCGCCGACTTCATCAAGCGGCAGGTCCTCGCGGCTCGCGCGGCGGGCGCCGAGGGCTTTCTCTTCTGGAACTCGACGATGCGCAACAAGACGGCCTATCAGGCGCTGCGCGGGCTGGGGCGGCGCGAGCTCGACGCGATGGCCGTGCGGACGGGCTGGACTGAGGCCGCGACGATCGAGGCCGCGGTGCAGCAGCCTGGCGCCTGGTGCAAGCGACCGGGCGAGGGTGCCGTCTTCGGCGTGCCGAAGGCGCGCTAGCGCGGGAACGGCCTCGCCGACGATGCGGTCAACCTCGCTCAGCGGTGTGACGCTGATGCTGCTGGCGTCCGCCGCCTTCGCGGCGATGAGCGCCTGCGTCAAGGCGCTGGGCCCCGCCTTTCCCTTCGCCGAGGCGGTGCTCGTGCGAGCCTTGCTCAGCCTGCCCCCGCTCGTGCTCCTCGCACGGGCGTGGCGGGTGCCGCTGCGGGCGCGACGTCCGCTGCTGATGCTGGCGCGTAGCCTGCTCGGCTTCGCCGGGATGCTCTGCTATTTTTTCGCCCTGCAGCGCGGCCCGCTGGCCATCGTCACGCTGCTCAATCGGCTCCAGCCGCTCTTCGTCGCCGCGCTGGCGCCCTCCGTGCTTGGAGAGCGAACGACCCGCGGGACCGCGCTCGTGCTCCTCGCCAGCCTCGCCGGTGCGCTGCTCGTGATGCGTCCGGGGAGCGCGCACTTCGACCTGCCGGCGCTGGTCGCGGCGCTGGGCGCCGTCGTCAGCGCGCTGGCCCACCTGGCCGTGCGTCGCTTGAGCGCCACCGACGACCCGCTGCTGATCGTCATCGCCTTCACCGCGGTCGACGTGCTCGGTGGCGCGGCGCTCACTTTCGGCCAGTTCGTCTGGCCCAACCCGCGCCAATGGTGGCTGTTGACGGGCACCGCGGCTGCCGCCGGCCTCGGGCAGGTGCTGCTGACCCACGCCTATCGGCGTGATGAGGCCTCGCGGGTGGCCGCCGCGAGCTATAGCTCGGTCGTCTGGGCGCTGGTGATCGGCTACCTTTTCTGGCACGAGCTGCCGGATCGCCTGGCCCTGCTCGGCGGGGCCGCGATCGTCGGCGCCGGTCTGGCGCTGGTGCTGCAGCGAAAGGCGAGGGCGCGGTAGCCGCTAGCGGACCGAGCGGGTTGATAGGCGCCGGAGTCCCTGGCCGATCGGTCTTCCGGCGGCTGGCGATGGGGTCAACCATCCCGGCCCCAGCAGACCCGAGGCAAGCGATAGGAAGAAGCCCCTCCTCATATCTCCAAGGGTTTCAGTCATCGAGCCGACGGCACGCCGGTTGCTTCCACCTCTCGTCGGTGACTCTTTTCCTGCGACATAGGACCGTCGGACTCGCGCTGCTCGCCACGCTGGCTGCCGGCTGTGCGCCGCTCTCGGGCGGCGCTGCTTCCCCCGAGGCGCTGGCAGCCGAGGCTGCCGAGGCGCATGGCGACGAGGGTGAGCTGGTCGCGGGAATCGAGCTCGTCAGCTTCGGACCGAGCCTGAACGGCTCGGCCTGCAGCGACGCGCCCTTGCCGGAGCTGGAGATCATCGGCGCGGTAGACGCCGCCAGCCCGCCCGAGCCTTCGACGACCTGTGACGCGACGCCCAAGCCGGGGGTCCTGGCCTTTCGCGAGTTCGTCCTGAACCACTTCGCCTGCGGCAGCGACAACGGCATCGCTCGGACCTGCGGCAGCCGCGTCGGTGCGGAGCGCAGTGCTCACGTCGAGGGGCGCGCCTGGGATTGGGGCGTCAGCGGCTCGAGCGCGACGCGCGCCGCGGCCGAGGAGCTCCTGGCCTGGCTGCTGGCCTCGGATGCGACTGGAAGGCGCCACGCGAATGCCCGCCGCTGGGGCATCACCACAATCATTTACAACGAGCGCATCTGGTCGGCGAGCATCGATGAGGAGTGCGCCGAGGGCTGGAGCGAGCGCTGCACGCGCTACTGCAGCTCCTGTTCCGACTTGGCCCGCGCCGGACGCTCGGGCGACCTGCTGCACCGCAACCACGTTCACTTCAGCTTCAGCAGCGCTGGGGCCGGGATGCGGACCAGCTTCTTTACGGGTGGCTCCGTCGAGGCGCCGCAGTTCGCGACGGCGACCGGGACGAACGCGTCGGCTACAGTCGAGGCGGGGGACGGGGGGTCCTCGTGGTGGACCCTGCCCGACGCCAATAGGGTCGTCGAGCCGGCCGTGATCGCCGCGCGCAAGGCGGCGGCCACGGTGGCCGAGGCCGCAGAGCAGGCCTCCGAGTGGGCCGGAAGCGCCTGGAGCGGGACCGTCGACGCGGCCGCAGCGGCCTGGCCGGTCGGCTCGGTGGCGGGACTCTGGCGCTCTGATTCGACGACGACCGCGCCAAGCCTGCCGGGTTGGCAGCCAGCCGGGACGGCCTATCCGGCGACGACCTCTACTGGAACCTACGCTGGCTATGCTGGAACCTACGCTGGAACCTACGCTGGAACCTACGCTGGAACCTACGCTGGCTACGCGGGCAGCACCTATCAACCTGCGTACCAGCCTGCGTACCCATCGGCACTGAGCGGCTACGCGGCGACGAGCGGTCTGGCGGCCTGCTGGAACGCCGGCGGCGCCTGCGAGCTAGAGAGCGCCCCGGTTGGTCTGGGCGACTGCCGCTTGGGCATCGTCGTCTGCAGCGGCGGCGTCTCCGTCTGCACCCGGCGCGCGGCCTGCGCGAGCGTGCTGACCACGGCGGCGACGGATACGACGCTCCTCGGCAACGCGATGCTCCTCGGCACGGCGGCGACGGCAGCCCGCTGCACGCCGACGGCCGAGCAGTGCAACGGCCTGGACGACGACTGCGACGGCCAGATCGATGAGGCCGCCGATCTGCGCCAGGTCGAGGGCCTTCCCTGCCCGAGCAGCGGCGTCGGTGGCTGCCAGGCCGGCACGATGATCTGCGCCGGCGGCGAGCTGCACTGCCAGCCGCGCGCGCCGGCGCCCGAGGTCTGCGACGGCCTCGACGACGACTGCAATGGCACGATCGACGATGTGCCCGGCGGCTGCGCGGCCACCGCCGCGGCCGCCACTCAGCCGGTCCCGGAACTCTGCAACGGCAAGGACGAGGATCGCGACGGCTTCCCCGACAACGGCAATCCGGGCGGTGGCGCGCCTTGCACGCTGATCGAGTCGGGCGGCGGCCAGGGCACGGTGATGTGCGCCGCGGGCGAGCTGCGCTGTGTGGCGCTCAACTTCGCGGCACCCGCGGCGTCGCCGGCGACTGCTAGCGTGAGCGCCGCCGCCGCGGCCGCTGCCGACGCCGACGCCGATCCGGGCATGTTCGGCTGCGCGCTCGGCGCGCGCTCGCCAGGGTCGCGGACGCCAGCCGGCGTTTGGGGCCTGGTCTTGCTCCTCGGCGCGTGGCTTTGGCGCCGTCGCGCGCAGGGGCCGCAGCGCTGCGCGCGCCGCCCGGAGGTGGGCCGCGCGTGGGCCAGCGTCGGGCCTACCCTCGTCGCCGTCGGTCTGCTCGCGCTGGCGACGGGCTGCGGGCTGGTCTCGCCGAAGGGCGACGGCTCGGCCGTGGAGCAGACCTTGGCCGCGCCCTCCTTGAGCTTCACCTACGATCCGAGCGTCGGGCTGGCAGACTGCCAGACCGTCCGTGTGCTCATCGGGGTCGGCCGTGGAGCGACCTGCGCGACGGGCAATGTCGTGGAGCTCGATCTCGAGACCGAATATCTGCCGCAGGTCCTCGCCTGCGAGATGCCGGCGAGCTGGCCGCTCGAGGCGCTGAAGGCCCAGGCCGTGGCCGCCCGCGGCTTCGTCTGCCACAACAAGGCCCGAGGCGGAAAGGGCGTGGCGCGTGGTTGTGCCGACATGACCGACGACACCTCGTCGCAGATGTATAGCTGCGGCACGGTCCCCGCCGAGGCCGTGCGCGCCGCGGTCGAGAGCACGCGCGGCCAGCTCTTGCTCCTCGACGGCCGCGTCTTCGAGACGGAGTACAGCAACCCCGCCCTGGGTGGCCATGCACGCGGGCTGAGCCAACCCGGGGCCTTGGGACTCGCGCAACAGGGGACCTCCTACGATCAGATCCTCGCGACCTACTACGGCGGCGAGACTCGGCTCGTCGGCGAAGGCGGCTTCGTGCTCGGGGCAGGGGTGTCGACCTACGCTGCAGCGGGGACCACGCCGATTGGGCTGTCGATCAGCACCTGGACGGAAGAGGCGCGCGCGACTGCGGCGCGGGCGCTGGGGGCGACCCAGGCGGGCCTGACGACGGCCACGACGGCGGCCGGCAACCTCTGGGACGGCACGGTCACGGCGGCGGGCGATGCCACCGCCGCGACCAAGGCGTACTTCGCCGAGCTCCAGCGGCAGTGGGACGCGTCGCGGGTGGCCTCGTCCTCCTCGAGCTACGCGGCCTCGAGCTACGCGGCCTCGAGCTACGCGGCGGCGGCGGGCTACCAACCCGTGGCGGGCGATCTGACGAACTCGACCTGTCTCAACAGGGACTGCAGCAACGAGCTGGGGACCGTCTCGCTCCACCCGACGACTGGCCAGCGCTATTGCTATAGTCCTTGCAGCACCCGGCTGGCCAACGCGGGGCTCTACGCCAACGCCAACACGGTCTACGGGCGCTATCCCGTGACGGCCTACAACCCGAGCACCTACGCGACGGCCTACGCGGCGGCGACGACGGTCGATCAGAATGCCCTGCTGCTGGCGCTGGCGCGCGACCAGGCAGCGACTGCCGCGACGACGGCCGCGACGACGGCCGCGACGACTGCCGCCGCCGCGCGCTGTGTGCCGCTGGCCGAGACCTGCAATGGGCTGGACGACGACTGCGACGGCCAGATCGACGAGGCCGCGGATGTCGCCAAGTTCGAGGGCCTGCCCTGTCCGACGGAGGGCGGCCAGGGCGCCTGCTACGCCGGCACGACCATCTGCGCCGGCGGCGAGCTGCATTGCCAGGCGCGGCCGGCCTCGCCCGAGCTCTGCGACGGCTTCGACAACGACTGCAACGGCACGATCGATGACGTGCCGGGTGGTTGCGCCACGACGACCGTCTGCACGCCGCAGGGCGAGCAATGCAACGGTCTCGACGACGACTGCGACGGCTTCCCGACAACGGCAACCCGGGGGGCGGGGCGGGCTGCACGCTCGACGATGGCAGTGGCGGCCGCGGCACGGTGATGTGCGCGGCGGGCCAGCTCCGCTGCGTGCCGCTGCTCTTGGCGCCGACGCCCGCGCTCCTCTCCGGGGCCAACCCGCTGGCGGGTCTTGCCGACCACGAGGCCAGCGCCGCGCTCGGTTGCAGCGTCGGGACCGGCCCGCGCTCGCGGCCGGCCGCGCCATCGCTGGGTCTCGCACTCGCCGCGCTCGCCGCCTTCGCCGCGCTCGTCCGGGCCCACCGCCGCCGCCGCGCCCTCGGGCGGACTGGCGACCAGAGCCGCCAGCCTGGCTGATCCGGCCCTCGTCGCGCGGCCGGTCGCCAGCGCCACCCGCAGCCAAAAGCGTCAGCAATCAGTAGATTTTTCATGGAAGTAGCGCGCATTGCGCTTGGCACGCATGTCGCATCTAAGCTCAGCGTCGGGCAGCATGCGGGGCGTCAGCGAGGCGCCCCCGAGGAGCGGCGATGAAGACCACGACAGGGCGGCGCGGCGTGACGATGATGGCGATCTTGGGCCTGGCGCTCGCGCTGGTCGCCTGCGGCGCCGACGAGGGCGGCACCGACTTCGGCACCCCCTGGGACCACGGCCAGGGCGCGCCGACCGGCACGTCGACCGGCACGCCCGCCGGCAGCGACCCGGCTGGCGTCGGCGGCTATGACCAGGCGCTCAGCCCTGGCGGCACGCTCGCCGGCGCCCAGCCCGGCACCCAGCCCGGCACCCCGACGCAGGCCGGCGCGACGCCCCAGGATCCCTTCGGCGGCTACACGCCGACCAACGCCTACACGGGCACGACCACCAACCCCTACGGCACGCAGGGCGGCGTAACCCCGACGGGCGCCGGCGCCTATGGCGGCGGCACGGCGTCGACGGCGGTCTACGACGACGGCACCGAATACGCGCTAAGGCTCAACCGGGTCGAGTCAGGCTTCGAGGCCGCGCTGGCCTGCAACCTCTGGGATGCGCGCAACCTCGTCATTCCGGCGACCTGGGCGCTGAAGATCGTGCCCCTGGTGGGCTTCCTCTGGGGCTCGATGACCAAACTGGCGCTCGTCCGCAACGCGCTCTACTTGCGCTACGGCATCGCGCTTACCGATTGGGGCTGCGACCCGCGCGTGCAGGTCGCGGTCGGCGGCAAGTCGGCCACCTCCGAGGCCTTCACCGGCGACGCGCCGAATCTCGTTCTACTGCGGGGGCTCAAGCGCGGCGAGCTGCTGGGCAAGACGATCGACGTCGCGGTGCTCGACCACGACAGCATCATCGTCACGGAGTGGGATACGACGATCGCGCGCTGCACGGGGACCGTCACCGAGGCCGCGCTGACGGCCAACGTGCTGACGCTTAGCTGCAGCTTTCCCTGGCCGGGCGGGCTGGGCTCTGTGCTCTCGAGCGAGACGATCACGAACCTGGTGACCCAGACCGGCGCCACGCCCTCGGCCGATGGCAGCATCGTCCAGGTGACCTTCGCCTTCCGCCCCTAGCGCCGGTCCTTCGCCCCCAGCAGCGGACCGCGCTCAGGTCGGCTCGACCTTGATCGCCGGCAGCCGCCAGATCTCGCTCGCGTAGTCGCGAATCGTGCGATCCGACGAGAACATCCCCGTGCGGGCGATGTTGGCCAGCGACATCCGCATCCAGCGCCGCCGATCGCTGTAGGCGGCGTCGATCTTGAGCTGTGTCTGGCGATAGGCCGCGAAGTCGGCCAACAGCAGGTAGTAGTCGCGGTCGAGCAGCGAGTCGATCAGCGGCTGGTAGAGCCCGGGCTCATCGGGGCTGAAGAAGTCGCCGCTGATCAGGTCGATCACCTCGGCGACGTCGTCGTCGTCACGATAGATCGCGCGCGGGTCGTAGCCCTCACTTCGCAGCCGCGCGACGTCATCGACGTCATGACCAAAGATGAAGATGTTCTCACTGCCGACCTGCTCGGCGATCTCGACGTTGGCGCCGTCGAGGGTGCCGACGGTCAGCGCGCCATTGAGCGCGAACTTCATGTTGCCGGTCCCCGAGGCCTCGAAGCCCGCGGTCGAGATCTGCTCTGAGACGTCGGCGGCCGGGAAGATCAGCTCACCCGCCGAGACGTTGTAATTCGGGTAGAAGAGCACCTGCAGCCGGCGCCCGATCTGCGGGTCGCTGTTGATCCGGGCGCTGAGGTCACCGATCAGCTTGATCACCAACTTGGCCATCGCGTAGCCGGGCGCAGCCTTGCCGCCGAAGATGAAGGCGCGCGGGGTCCGCAGCGCCCCCGGGTCGCGCTTGACGCGCAGGTAGAGGTGCACGATGTGCAGCGCGTTGAGCAGCTGGCGCTTGTACTCGTGGATGCGCTTGATCTGAACGTCGAAGATCGCGTAGGGGTCGAGCTCGACGCCGTGGCTCTGGCGTAGATGCTCGGTCAGGCGCTGTTTCGCCTTGAGCTTGACGCCGTCCAATTCGCGCAGGAAGTCGGCGTCGTCCTGCAGCGGGTCGAGCCGGCGTAGCTGGTCCAGGTCGGTGATCCAGCCCGCGCCGATGCGGCGGGTGATCAACGTCGCCAGCGGTGGGTTACAGCCGAGCAGCCAGCGCCGCTGGGTCACGCCGTTGGTCTTGTTGTTGAACTTCTCCGGCCAAAGGCGGTGGAAGTCCGGCATCACGCGCTTCTTCAGCAGATCGGTATGCAGGCTGGCCACGCCGTTGACGGAGAACGAGCCGACGACGGCCAGATGGGCCATCCGCAGCCGCTTGGTCGAGCCCTCCTCGAAGAGCGAGACCCGGCTGATCAGGTCGTCGTCGCCGGGGAAGCGCTGGCGCACCTCGTCGAGGAAACGGTGATTGATGTCGTTGACGAGCTGGAGGTGGCGCGGCAGCACGCGCTGCACGAGGTCGATCGGCCACTTCTCCAGCGCCTCCGGCAGCAGCGTGTGGTTGGTGTAGGCCATCGTGCTGGTGACGGTCGCCCACGCCTTCTCCCAGCTGAAGCCATGCTCGTCGAGCAGGATCCGCAGCAGCTCGGTGATCGCCAGGGCCGGATGCGTGTCGTTGAGCTGAAAGACGACCTTCTCGGCCAGATCGTCGAGCGTCGGATGCGTGACGAGGTGGCGGCGCAGCGCGTCCTGCAGCGTGGCGGCGACGAGGAAGTACTGCTGCTTGAGGCGCAGCTCCTTGCCCGAATAGAAGTTGTCGTTGGGGTAGAGGACCTTGGTGATGTTCTCTGCCAGCACCTTATGCGTCACGGCGCCCACGTAGTCGCCGACGTTGAAGTCCTCGAGGTCGAAGTCCTCGGTGCCCCGCGCGCTCCACAGCCGCAGGGTGTTGACCGTCGGGTTGCCGTAGGCCGGAATCGGCGTGTCGTAGGGGACCGCCTGCACGTCGTGGGTGTCGAGCCAGCGCGAGCGCAGTTGCCCCGTGCCGTCATCGTAGACCTGCACGCGGCCGCCGAACTGCACGCGCACCGTCTGCGCGGGACGGGCGATCTCCCAGGGGTTGACCACGCGCAGCCAGTCGTCGGGTTCTTCGATCTGCCGGCCGTCGAGGATCTCCTGGCGGAAGATGCCGTAGTCGTAACGCAGCCCACAGCCGACGGCGGGTAGCTGCAGCGTGGCCATCGAGTCGAGAAAGCAGGCCGCCAGTCGCCCGAGCCCGCCGTTGCCGAGGCCTGGCTCGGCGCCCTGTTCCTCCAGCTCGTCGAGCGAGTAGCCAAGCTCGGCGATCGCCTTGCGATAGGTGTCGAGCAGGCCGAGGTTGGACAGCGCGTTATGCAGCGCGCGGCCCATCAGAAACTCCATCGACAGGTAGTAAACGCGCCGAGCGTCCTGGTGATAGTAGGTCTGCTGGGTCTGAATCCAGCGCATCAGCAGGTGCTCGCGCACCGACATGCAGAGCGCCTGGTAGAGATCCGCCGGCGTCGCCGAGTACTCGTCGCGTCCCAGGGAGGTCTGGATGTGGCGCAGGAACGAGCGCTTCACCGACTCGACGTCGGCGCCCACCACAGGCATGCGCCAGAGGCTGGGTCGGCGCTTGCGCGCCACGGTGCCGCTGCTCAAGGTGCTTCTCCTCAGTCGGCGCTCGCGCCGCTGAGGACGCGGCGGAGCTGCTCGCCAAGCTGCTCGATCGGCGCGGCGCCGTCGACGCGACGCAGCAGGCCGCGGCTCTCGTAGTAGGGCACGAGCGGCGCCGTCTTGGCGTGGTATTCGGTCAGCCGGCGGACGACGACCGCCTCGGTGTCGTCGCTGCGCTGCACCAGGCGCCCGGCCAGCGCGGCCGGTGGTGGGTCGAAGGCAAGATGGTAGATGCGCCCCGTCTGCGGGTCGCTGCGGCGACCGGTGATGCGCTCGACCAGCAGGGCATCGTCGAGCTCGAAGAGCACGACATGCGTCAGCGGCCTGCCGTCGCGCTCGAGCGCGGCGTCGAGCGCTCGAGCCTGCGCCAGCGTGCGCGGGTAGCCATCGAGCAGGAAGCCGCGCGCGCAGTCGGACTGAGCGAGGCGATCGTCGACCATGCGATCGACCAGCCCGTCGGGCACGAGCTGCCCGCTCTCGGTGAAGCTGCGCAGCTCGGCGGCGAGCGGCGTGCTCTGCTTGATCGTCGCCCGGATGATATCTCCGGTGGAGATGTGCGGAATCGCGAAGTGCTCGGCGACGGCACGCGCCTGCGTGCCCTTGCCGGCCCCCGGTGGTCCCAGTAAAACGAGCTTCATCTTCCTCAGCCCCCTAGCGGGCGCAGACTCTACGCGATCAGGCGCGAGCTGCCAACCCGTGGCAATCCGTGGCCGGTGGGCGCCGCGCGCGGCGGAGGGCGCGCCGCTTGCCACGCCCTGGCGGCGCATGGTACGGGCGGAGCATGTCCGAGAGTGACTCGGCGGCCCTCGCGGTCGACGTCCACGCGCTGCCGCGGCACGTCGCGATCATCATGGACGGCAACGGGCGCTGGGCCCGTCAGCGCGGTCTGCCGCGCCTCGCGGGCCACCGCAAGGGTGCGGAGTCGGTGCGCGAGGTCGTCCGCGCCGCGCGCGCCATCGGCATTCCGGTGCTGACCCTCTTCGCCTTCAGCGAGCAGAACTGGGATCGGCCGCGGGACGAGGTCGATGCGCTGATGGAGCTGCTCTACCGCTACGTCCTGGACGAGCGCGAGGAGATCCTCGGCAACGATATCCGGCTCGCGGCGGTTGGCGAGCTCGAGCGGCTGCCGGCGCTGGTCCGTGAGGCGCTCGGGTTGTTGATGAAGCTCTCCGCCAAGCGGCAGTCGATGGTGCTCTGTCTGGCGCTCAGCTACGGCGGCCGCGAGGACCTGGCGCGGGCCACGCGCAGGATCGCCGAGCGCGTGCAGCAGGGCGCGCTCCAGCCCGAAGCGATCGACGAGGCGCTGGTCGGCAGCCACCTCGCTACGGCCGGGCTGCCGCCCGTCGATCTGCTGATTCGCACGAGCGGCGAGATGCGGCTCTCCAACTTCCTGCTCTGGGAGCTGGCCTACGCCGAGCTCTTCTTCACGCCGACGATGTGGCCCGATTTCCGCAAACCAGACCTGCTGGCGGCGGTCGCCGAGTTCCAGAGTAGAGAGCGCCGCTACGGGCGCACCTCCGCGCAGCTCGACCCGCGAGCGGCGACCTCCGCCGGCGGCGGCTGAAGGTCGGATGCCACGCTTCGCAGCAGCAGCGGCAGCAGCAGCGGCAGCGAGGGCCGGCTGATGGCCTTTCTCGACCGGGATCTGGCGCGCCGGCTTTCGATCGTCGCGCTCCTTCCGCCGCTCGTCTGGCTGGTGTTGCAGCAGCGGGCGGTCGGCGTGGTGGGCGTGGCCCTCGTCGTCCACCTGGTGGCGGCGCTGGCGCAGGCCGAGCTCTACGCCATGACGCTGCGCGACGAGGCCCGGGTGCTGCGGGCCGCCGGCGTCGGGGCGGGGCTGCTCGCCGGTGTCGCGGTCGTCTGGGTGCCGAGGCTCGACCTGCTGCTGCCGCTGCTGATCGCCACGACGATGCTCTTGGCGATCCTCCAGCTCTTTCTGCACGCGGACCTGCAGCGCGCCGCGCTGGCGACCGCGGTGCTGGTCTTCGGCGTGCTCTACGTGCCGCTGCCGCTGGCCACCGTCGCCCTGCTCAAGCGCCTCGATCAGGGCCATCTGTGGTTGGTGCTGCTGCTCAGCCTGACCTGGCTCGCCGACACCGGGGCCTACCTGGTGGGGCGCGCCTGGGGCCGGCACAAGCTCTATCCGCGCATCAGCCCGGGCAAAAGCATCGAGGGCGCCGCGGGCGCGATCGCGGCGGGGCTCGCTGCGGTGGCCGTGGCCAAGCTCTGGTACCTCCCCCTGTTGAGCTGGTGGGATGTGCTGCTGATCGCGGTGCCCGGCAGCGTCCTCGGCATGCTCGGTGATCTGGTCGAGTCGATGCTCAAGCGCAGCGTCGGCGTCAAGGACTCGGGGCGGCTGCTTCCGGGGCACGGCGGGCTGCTCGATCGGCTCGATGCGTTGCTCTTTGCCGCGCCCTACGTCTACTACTATGCGCTCTTCGCGCTGGGACAGCGTTGAGCCAGCGTCGGCGCAGCGCGGCCGGCGGGGTTGCGGCGCCCTGCGCGCAGCGAGAGGGATGAGGCCAGGCAGCATGAAGCGAATCGCGATTCTGGGTTCGACCGGGTCGATCGGCGTCAGCGCCCTCGACGTGGTGGCGGCCTTCCCCGAGCAGTTCGAGGTCGTGGCCCTGGCGGCCGGGCGCAACGTCGAGCGCCTCGCCGAGCAGGTGGGCCGCTTTCGCCCGCGCCTGGTCTCGGTCGCAGGTGCCGACGAGGCCGAGCGCCTGCGGGCGCTGCTCGATTACGAGAGCGCCCGCGGTCTCGAGATCGTCTCCGGGCCGGCGGGTCCCGACGCCGTGGCGGCCCACGCCGACGTCGAGTTCGTGCTGACGGCGATGGTCGGGGCGATCGGTCTGCAGCCAACGCTGGTGGCGATTCGTCGCGGTATCGAGGTCGGCATCGCCAACAAGGAGCCTCTGGTCGCCGCTGGCGAGCTCTGCACCAGCGAGGCGCGGCGCAGCGGCGCGACCTTGCTGCCGGTCGACAGCGAGCATAACGCGATCTTTCAATGCCTCAGCGGCCAGCGCCGCGACGCCGTACGCCGCCTGATCCTGACCTGCAGCGGCGGGCCCTTCCGGCGCACGCCCGACCTCGGCGCGGTCACGCTCGAGCAGGCCCTCAAGCACCCCACCTGGTCGATGGGTCCCAAGATCACGATCGACTCGGCGACCCTGATGAACAAGGGCCTCGAGGTGATCGAGGCCCATTGGCTCTTCGGCCTGCCGGCGGAGCAGATCGACGTCGTGATTCACCCGCAGAGCGTGATCCATTCGATGGTCGAGTACGTCGACGGGTCGGTCTTGGCCCAGCTCGGCACACCCGATATGCGGGTGCCGATCGGCCTTGCGCTCGGCTATCCGGCTCGTTTCCCCCTGCCGATCCCGCGCCTCGACTTCGCGCAGCTCGCTCAGCTCAGCTTCGAGGCCCCCGACCGGGAGCGCTTCCCCGCGCTCGATCTGGCCTATGCGGCGCTGCGTCGCGGCGGCACGGCGCCGGCGGTGCTCAACGCCAGCAATGAGGTGGCGGTTGCCGCCTTCCTCGCCGGTCAGCTCCGCTTCGTCGAGATCGCCGAGCTGAGCGCGCGCACGCTCGACGCACACGCCGTGCAGGCCACCGACGCGCTCGAGGTCGTGCTCGAGGCCGACCGCTGGGCGCGCGAGCAGGCGCGGGCTCTGCTCGCGCGCGGCCTCGGTCGCGCGTGAGGGCGCTCGCCACCATGGCTCGTGCTGCGTCATCGGTCGCCGCGTCGCCCGTCTGCTACGACGACGGGGGCCTGCGCCTGCGCGGCACGCCGCTCTACTTCGACGCCCCGCGGCCGCGCGCGCTCTGCTTCGTCAGCCACGCGAATGTGGCGGGCGCCGCGGGCCACGCGCGCCTGGTCGCCAGCGAGGCCACGGTTCGCCTCCTGCCCGCGCTTCAGCCACGGCCTCGCCGGCGGGCGGGCGTCGACGGCGCCGCGGCGCTGACGCCGGCGCTCAGCGTGCCTTACGGGCAGCGCTTCTCGCTCGGCCGCCTCGACCTCGAGCTGCTGCCCTCGAGCTTTGCGCTCGGTGCCGCCGCGCTCTGGGTCGGCGGTGGTCGGCGCAGTGTGCTCTACACCGGGCCGTTGCGTCGGCCCTCACCCCTGCTCGCGCAGTCGCAGTCGCAGTCGCTGGCGCTGCGCACCTGCGAGGTGGTGGTCTTGCCCGCGGGGCCAGACGCGTTGCGCGCGCCCGAGGCGCCTGCGCCCGAGGTGAGCGCGCGGGCGCTGCTCGCCTTCATCGAGGCAGCGCTCGCGGGGCAGCAGCTTCCGCTGCTCTTGGTGCCGCCCCTCGGACTGGCTCAGGAGCTGGTCCACCGCCTGGCCGGCGCGGGCTACATCCTGCGCCTGCACCGGAAGATCTTCGCGGCCTGTCAGGCCTACGCGGCGAGCGCGGCGACGCCGCTAACGCTCGGTGCTCTGCGACGTGGGGTCCTGCGCAGGCGGCGTGGCGGGTGGGAGGCGCGCGAGGTGGCGCTCTGGCCGGACGATCCGGCCGAGGTGCTCGCGCTCGTTGGGCTGCCCAAGGTCCGTCGCGCGCTGATCGGTGGCGGGGCGGGATTGGCCGCCGCCGCCGGTCGGCTCGGCTGTGAGGCCGCGTTTGCGCTGGGCGGCGAACCCAGCTATGCCGAGCTGGCGCAGCAGCTGCGAGCGTCGCAGGCCACGCAGGTGGTGCTGCTGGGGGCGAGGGACGACGACGCGCTCGAGCGGGCACTGCGGCGCGACGGCTGGGTCGTCGAATGCTGTGGTCCCGCGCGCCAGCTGACGTGGCTCTGACGCGAGGGGGCGGGGGCCTGCGGGCGGTGCGTCAGCGGCGCCGAGTGCGTTAGGATGCGCTCGCCGCCGCGGCCGACGGCGTTGCCGGCGATGGGCAGCGGGTGGGGGCACGATGTTTGGTCTTTCCTTCTCCGAGCTAGCGGCGATCTTGGTCGTGGCCCTGGTGGTCCTCGGTCCCAAGCGCTTGCCGGCCCTGGCCAAAGGGCTCGGCGAGACGCTGCGTCAGCTGCGGCGCGCGTCGGCCGATCTGCGCGGGGCGATCGACGAGCCGCTGCGCGAGCTGCGCGGGCCGCTCGAGGAGCTGCGGGGCGATCTGCAGCAGACGGTGCACCACTTCGAGCGGCAGGTGCACCAGGCCGCGGTCGACGACGCGGCGCCCGCGCCGGCTGCGGTGATGGCGCCGGCTGCGGTGATGGCGCCGGCTGCGGCGGTGGCGCCGGCCGATCCGGCCGCGCTGCAACGCCAAGGTGAGCCTTGACCACGCAGGACCGGCCGATGAGCTTCGTCGAGCACCTCGAAGAGCTGCGCCGTCGGCTGATCTACAGCGCGATCGCCTTCCTCGCCTGCACGATCGTCGCCTATCTGATCAGCGATCTGCTCTTCGCCTGGTTGGCGCGGCCCCTGGTGCAGGCCTGGCGCGCCGCTGGCCTGGGGCGGCCGACCTTGCACTTCGCCAACCCGATCGAGCCCTTCGCCACCTATATCAAGGTGGCGCTGCTCGGCGGCGTCTTCCTCTCGGTACCCGTGATCTTCTATCAGCTCTGGTGCTTCGTCGCCCCGGGGCTGAAGGCCTCGGAGCGGCGCTACGTGATGCCCTTCACGCTGCTCAGCAGCGCCTTCTTCATCGGTGGGGCAGCCTTCGGCTACTTCGTCGTCTTTCCGCTCGGCTTTCGCTTCTTGCTCGGCTTCGCGCGCAGCGATGCGGGATCGTTGCAGCGGGCCTTCTCCGCCGTCGGCGTGGCGGTGGGGCAGGGCGGGCTGATCGCGCTCCAGCCGACCTTGATGATGGCGGAGTACTTCGCCCTGGTTTGGCGCTTGCTCGTCGCCTTCGGCGCGATCTTCGAGCTGCCGCTGCTGCTCTGCTTCCTGGCCCTGGCCGGCATCGTGACGCCGCAGGCGCTCTGGCGCTGGAATCCCTACTTCATCATCGTGGCCTTCGTCCTCGGCGCGATCTTGACGCCGACGCCGGACGTGTTGACCCAGTCGATGATGGCGCTGCCGCTGATCGTGCTCTACAACCTGGGGATCGGCATCGCCTGGCTGGTCGCGCGACGACGCTCGGCTGCGGGCGGGGGGACGAAGGCGGCGGGCGGGTCTGCTGGCGGCTAGCGCCGGGCCTGACTGGCGGGGCTCGGCTTCTCCCAGTGGTCGGGGCGGCCATCGCCCTTGGTGTCGCGTCCGACGCGGGCCAGCTTCCCGTCGGTGTACTCCTCCCAGTAGTCCAGCTGGCCCTTGCCGTCGCTATCGCGCTCGAGGCGCTCGACCTTGCCGTTGCGATAGTAGCGCCAGATGTCCGTCTGACCGTCGTAGTTCGTGTCGAGATCCTGGCGCACGAGGCGGCCCTGCTCCAGCACGTTGGTCAGGTCGACCTTGCCGTCGAAGTCGAGGTCCATCTCCTCGGCGGCGACCTGGCCCTGCGCCCAATAGCGCGTGAGATCGGGACGACCGTCGAAGTTGAGATCGACGGTCTTACAGGTCTGCTGGCTGCCGACGAAGAGCTCGACGACGTCGGGCTTGCCGTCGTGGTTGACGTCGAGGCGGCGGACCGTCTTGCCCTGTTCCTGGCAGGCCGAGCGGTTGATGGGGGCGTAATGCGGCACCGACGACCGGCTTCCGGCGCCAGCGGCGGTCGTGCCGCAGCCGCTGCCGCCAGCGGCCGCCAGGAGCAGCGCGACGAGGACGGGTGATCTCAATTCGGCCATCGATGTCTCCTGAGCCGACCTCGGCTGGGCGCATGGTAGGCCATGCCGACGATCATGTGAAACGAAACCAAAGGAAGAGCAGGCCGCTCGACATGGCGACCCAGATCAAGAGCGCGAACGCGCCGTGTCGGAGCTTGACGCTGAGGATCTCGTCCTCGACCTGCTGCGGGGGCCGATAGTCCGCCGGTCGCACCAACCGCTGGCCTTGGGCGCGGAAGGTCGCCAGGTCGGAGCGCAGCGAGGCCACGCGGTCCTGCATCACTGAACCGCTGTGGCAGAGGGGTGCGAAGCTGCTCAGCAGCAGCGCCAGGGTGAAGCCCAGGCTGATGCGCACGCGGGGGTAGTCGCGCAAGCGGCCGCCGAGCAGCGTCAGGGGCGGCGCCTTGCGCGCGCTGCCCAGGCGTCGCGGCTTGCCGAGACCGGGCTGCGTTCCCTCGCCGAGGCTGAGCGGCTCCAGCGGATCGAGCAGCTCGGCCTCCTCCTCGGGGGCCGCATAGGGGAGGTCGAGCTCGATGGCCTCGTTTTCGCTCCCTGGGCGCTGCTGCGGCCCGCCCAGCTCCCGACGCTCGAGGCCCGGCGCCGCTGCCGCGCTCGACGCCTCCTCGGCCACGGTACCGTCGAGCAGCACCAGCGCGTCCTGATCGATGCCCTCGAGCGTTCGATCCATCGCGGCGGCTGCGAGCGCGCCGGCAGAGAGCGTCGGATGCGTACCGCTCGGGAGCCCGGCGTCGGCAAACAGGACGTCGAGGTCGTTGGCTGAAACCGTATCGCTGGTCGCAGCGCGCGCGCTGGCCGGCGGCCTCGCCTGGTATCCGCCCGCCAGGGTGCGGCCACCCACCGGGCTGGCCGGCGGGCGCGTGCCCGGCGTGCCCCTCTTGCCTGCGCCAGCGTCGGGACCGCCGCGATCGACCACCGCGCCGGTCCCATCGACGATGCGAAAGCTGGCCCCCGCCTGCGCCACGCGGCGCGCGACGTCCTGGGCCTCGTCGAGGTCGCCGCTGGTCGCGACGACGACGCCCCGCTGGCTCAGCGCCGTGTCGAAGCCCGGCCGCGCCGGGAGCCCGAAGACCTGCAGCAGGCGCGGGGCGATCGCGCGCGCCGCGCCTGGTTCGCCCTCGACCAGGGCCAGCACGCGGTAGCTCTTGCTGATGGGGGCCTGTCCCAAGCGCTAGCTCCCCTCGCGCGCTAGCCGCCGCAGGGCGGCCTCGAGCCCGCTGCGAGCGGCCGCATTGCCGGGGGCCAGGGTCAGCGCGCGCCGGTACTGGGCGAGAGCGTCGTTGGTGCGCCCCTGCTTGAAGTAGGCGTCGCCGAGCATCACCACATAGCGCGGTTGTCCAGGGCTCAGCTGCGCCGCGCGGCGCAGCCGCTGCGCGGCCGTGACGTAATTGCCCAGCTCGAAGGCCACCTCGCCCAGACCGCCGTGCGCCTGGGCATTGCGCGAATCGAGTTGGACCGCCGCGCTGAAGTAGCTGCGCGCCTCGTTATAACCGCCGCGGCGCAGTCGCTGCTGGCCGAGGTCGACCTGCAGCTCCGCCGAGCGTTGATTGGCCTCGCGCGTGGGCCGGTCGGACCTCGCCGCGCGGGTCGGCGCAGCCGCCGCCGTGACGACGGGCCGCCGGGCGCGGCTGCGGGTCGCCGGCTCGGGCACGGGTGTGGGCGTGGGCGCCACCGCTACGGCCGGGCCGGGGGCGGGGGTTGGTCGGGCGACGGTCGTCGCCTTGTTGGTCTGCGCGACCGGCTCGCTCTGCGTGTTCGGCGCCGCGGCGTGCCCCTCGTTCGTGGTGTTCGCCGCCCGGGAGGGACTCCCCACACCCGAACTCACGTCGCCGGGCGCGGCGGCCGGCGTGGCCTCTGCAGGCACCTCGGCCACCGCGCCCCTACCGAGCGCCGCGCCCGGCGCGGGTAACGCTTCTTGCCTGGGGGTGACGCGCTTCTTCTGCAGCTCAGCGAGCGGGCTGCGGCCGCTGTCTCGCGCGAGCCAGAACACAGCGCCCAGCACCAGCGCAGCCAGTCCGAGCACGGCGCCGAGTACCAGCGCCGGCGACAGCGTGCGCTGCGGCAGCGCGTCGGTGCCGAGCGCGCCATAGAAAGAGGGGAGCGCCGCTGGCTCGCCGTGGCTGCGCTGCAGCGCCTCCTCGGCCGCCATGCCCTCGGCGAACCATTCGCGGGCCGCGTCCGTCAGCGAGACCCCCGTGGTGTCGCCGCTGCCGAGCGCGGTATCCGCTTCGCTGTCGGCGGCCTCTTCCGCCGCGGCGGCGTCGGCGGACGTGCCGTCGGGGAGCATCGTCCGCGCGGCAAAGACCTCGGGCGTCAACGCAGGCACGTCGGCACCCTGGACGATGATCGCAGCGCGCGACGCGGTCGCGCCGGGCGGCGCGACAGTCTGGGCTGCCGGCGCCTGCTGCGCGCGCTCCGAGTGTTCGGCGTGCTCTGTGTGTTGCCGCAGATGCGCTTCCATCTGGGCGCTGGTGATGCCAAGGCCGATCAGCGTTCGGTCGCCTGCAAAGGCGGCCTCGGCCGGCGCGGCGGCGACCTCTTGCAGCGTGTCGTCAGGGCCCCCGAGGGGGGCGGCCAGCGCTACCGCCTGGCTGCGGGTCGGGCGCAAGGGCGGCTGTCCTGCCGTCGGCGGGACAGTCGCAGCGTCTGCCGAGGACTGCAGCGCTTGGAGGAAGCGCACGACGGTGGGAAAGCGTGCCTCCGGAGCCTTGCTCAGCCCCTGCGCCACGGCCACGGTCAGCGCGACAGGGAGGTCGGGCCGACGCTCGTCGAGTGCCGGAGCCCTGGCCTCGAGGTGCTGCGTCAGCAGGAGAAAGGGGCTCGAGCCGGCGAAGGGCGGAAGACCGCAGAGCATCGCGTAGGTCAGGGTCGCGAGCGAATAGATGTCACTGCGGGAATCGACCGGGGCGCCGCGCGCCTGCTCAGGGCAGAGGTAGTGCGGATCGAGGAGCGCGGGCAGGCCGCGCCCGTCGCTCGGCGGTTGGCTGACGGCCGCGAGCGGCGCCAATCCTAGCCCCAATAGCTTGACGACGTCCTCGCCGTCGCGCCGCGTCAGGAAGACCTTGCGGGGCTGCAGGTGACCATGGACCAGGCCCAGCGCGTGGGCCTCGGAGAGGGCGTCGCCCAACTGCCGAAGCAGCGCCAGGGCCTGCGCGAGCGGCAAGGGCCCCTCGCGCTCCAGGCGGGCTGCCAGCGTTTCGCCCTCGAGGTACTCCATCGCCAAGAACAACGCGCCGTCGGCCTCGCGCCCGACCTCGCGCACCTTGGCCACGTGGACGCTCTCGATACCGCAGGTGCGGGCGAGCGCCTCCTCGACCTCGTCGCCGGTGCGGGGATCCTTGAGCCAGCGTGCCTCCACCAACTTGAGGGCGAGGCGCTCTGGCGGGCTGCCGCATTCGGCGCGGTAGACCACGCCCAAGGGGCCTTCGGCGAGGCGGTGGACGAGCAGGTGGCGCTGGGCGATCAGCTTGCCGAGCAACGGATCCGTCACGGTACAGGTCCACCCTTGAGCCCGCGGGGAAAGGCTCTCCTCACGCCGCTGAAGCACGTGCCGCCGAGGCTGGTCCCCATCGTCGTCGCCGCGCGTGGCGGATCGTCCCCCAACCGCGCCGCACATCGATCTTCTTCGCCTTCGTCGTCTTGTTCTCGCGAGTTGTTCTTGCGAGACCGACCAGCATAGCGCCACGCTCGCTTATCCTTGACCGGCAGGAAAGCTCAGGTCAAGTCGCGCGACCGCGCCGCCGACCGCGCCGCCGACCGCGCCGCCGACCGCGCGGCCGACCAGCGCCACGGACCGGCGCCGCCGACCAGTGCCGCCGACCAGCGCCTCAGAACAGCGCCTCAGAACACGCCGCCCCCGCCGACCAGCAGTCCCCCCGTGCGTGATCCCGTGAGTGAGCCCCTAACCGGCGCGAGGCGCAGGTGCTCCAGGAGGCCAAGCGCGGTGGGCGCGGAGCTCACCGCGGGTTGTCGACGGGGCGCGAGGTAGAGATAGAGCAGGGCAGCGGCGCTGGCGAGCGAGGCGAGGCCGAGGGTGGTCATCACCCAGCCGCCGCCCGAGGTCGCGTAGAGGCGCTCGCAGTTGCGGTAGTCGGGCCTCGCAGGGCCACGACAGTCGGTGCCCTTGCCGTCGATGGCGAGCAGGGGCAGCCCGATGGCGAGCCCGACGGCGGCCATACCGGTGGCGGCGAGGGCGGGCCAAAGGGGCCAGCGCGCGGGCGCCTTTGCCGTTAGCGGCGCGCCGGATTCGCTGGCTCGCGGCGCAGGCGCGTCCGCGCGGCCCGTGCGCGGCGCGGCGCCGGGGCCAGGGGCTTGCGCGGCGGTCGTGGCGCTCGGCGCGGTGGGTGCGGCCGCTGCCACGTCGGCTGGGGCGCTGGGCGCGGGCTCGACGGCGGCGGCCGCTGCCCCCGCGCTCCCCAGTGGCCCGGCGGCCTCGGCCACGCGCTCCGCGAGGGCGCTGGTGGCGGTGATCGCCTCGGCCAGCGTGCAGACGTCACAGCTCCCGCGCTCGCTGCCTTCGCGCTGCGGGCCGCGATAGAGGTCGATCGCCATGGTGTAGTTGCGACCGACCACGGCGATCCGCGCCGTGGCCGCGCGTTCGACGAAAAGCGCGCGTTGGGCCTGCGCCGCGCACTCGGCGCTGGCACAGGCAGTCCGCGCCTCCGCGGCCCGCAGGACCTGGCGGGCGCTCAAGGCTGGCAGCTTCGCCGCGCGCAGGCCGGCCGCCAGCGCCTCGTGAAAGCGCGCCACGATGGCCGGGTCCTGGGGGGGGTCGAGCCGCGGGATCAGCGGCGCGATCGGCTGGGCCGCCGCCTGCCGCAGCGGCACCACGAAGGCGAGCGCCGCGCAGGCCACGACGAGCGCGAGCACAGGGTCGCGCCCGATGCCGCGCGCGCGTCGCCGGGCCGCGGAATGCGGGGGGCGTTGGCGTCGGCATCGTTGCAGCAGAGGTGGCCGGGAACTCATTTGCGCGGCGCTTTCGCTCAGTCGAGGGCGCCCGCCCGTCGGGCTAATGGCGCCCAATTACGACAATCCGTGCGACGATCCGTGCGACGACGCGCAGGATGATTCCAGTGATCGCCACTCCAGCGACGACGACGATGCGACGACCGCGATACGCTTGCGGCTGTCGACCTTGCGGCTGTCGACCTTGCGGCTGTCGACCTTGGTAGGCGTTACAGGGTTCGAACCTGTGACCTTTGGCTCCGGAGGCCAACGCTCTATCCAGCTGAGCTAAACGCCCGAAGAAACTGTCCACCTCTTAGCGAAAACCCGCCCCAGCGTCAAGGAACGCGCGGCCCGGTGCCGGTCCACGGCTGCGGGCGCAGGGTGCGGCGAAGGGTTGACCCGCTCCCCTCGCAACGGCTATAGCGCGGCCAGGAGGGGCTCGCGATGTCTACGCGTCCCGGTCGAGCGCTGGTCAGCTTCGCCAACCCGCACCCGGAGCGCGACTACGAGGTGCGCCTGGACTGCCCTGAGTTCACCTGCGTCTGCCCGGTCACCGGCCAGCCCGACTTCGCCACGATCCGCATCGTCTATGTCCCCGATCGGCTCTGCGTCGAGCTGAAGTCGCTGAAGCTCTACCTCTGGTCCTTTCGCGAGGTCGGCAGCTACCACGAGGCGGTGACCAACCAGATCCTCGACGACCTCCGGCTAGCGTTGACGCCACGGCGCCTGCACGTCGAGGGCGATTTCCGCGTGCGGGGAGGCATTCATACCGTCGTCGCCGTCACCTATCAGCAGGCCAAGCGCGGGCGTACGACCCGCCGGCAGGCCTGAGGGCGCTTGCCGGCCTCCCGGTCGACGGTATATCTACAGACCGAGTCATATCTTCGCACCGCGTCGAGTTCCACACCGGGTCGGCCACGAGCCTGTTGCGGGGGGTGGGCTGTGAGCCAGTGCCTTGGCCAATCACGCTTCCTCTGCCGCGCGGCGCTCGCGCTCTTGGCCGTGGCGACGAGCGTTGCCCTTGCCTTGCCCCGAGCGGCGTCGGCCCAGGCGGGGCCGCCCCGCGCGGACTCGCCGCGCGCCGGCAGGCTTGACCAGTTCGATGGCACGTTGGCCGGCACGCAAGGGGCCGAGCGCGACGGGCCCGCGGCGCCGCCGCTCATGCCGCGCGGTGCCGCCGAGGCGTCGCCGGCCCCGCTGAGCGAGCCTGGCGTCGTGGAACGCCTCGAGGGAGCCGCGACCCACCCGCAGGTGCGGCGCGCACAGCAACTTCGTCGCCGTCAGAGCGCCGTCGCCCTCCAGCGCCCTTTCGCTGCCCCCGAGCAGGCGGCGCAGGCCACGCGGCGCGCGGTGGTCCAGGCCACGGCCGAGTATCGTCGTTATCATGCGCTGGGGGCGGCGCTCACTGTGCGCGCTGCGCCAGCCGTCGGCCCCGCGCCGTCTTCCACCACCTTGAATCGACAGGGCGCGCCCGTCGGTGGCGGTGCGCTCGGCCTCGCCGTCGGCGAGCCGAACCCCGCCGGCGTGGCGCCATCGCGCCGAGCGAGACAGCCCCCGCGCGCAGGCCGCCGCCTGCCCAGCGGCGAGGACGCCTGTCTGAGGGTCGCGCGGGTGGAAGCTGCGCTGGCTGCCTCCTCTGCAGCGCGGCGCCCCGAAGCGGGTGCGGGCGCGGGCGAACTGGCGGCGCGTGGCGCACGCGTCCCGGGTCCTAGGGAGCCGCCCTCCGTCGCGAACCGGTTGGCGGCCGAGCTGAAGGACCCACCTGCGGTGGGGCATGCGGCGCCGAGCTGCGTGGCCACTGCCCGCGCGCTGCGGACGCAGGCGCTGGAGCTACAGGCGATCTTTGGGTCGCTGAGCGGCTGGCCGGCGTTCGAGGCCGAGGTGATCGCGCCCGCCCTCGCCGTACCTGGCCCGATGCGGCCGCCCCCGGGGCGCATTCGCTACCTCGGTCACTAGCAGCGCCGCCATCGGCGGGCGGCCAAGGCCCGCTCAGGCCTCCAGGCTGATCTTCAGCTCGCCAGAGAGCACGCGCGCCAAGGCTTGCTCCTCGAGCAGGTCCTGCATCCGCTGGCCGCCATAGCGCTCGATGACGCGGTCATCCCATTCGTCGGCGATCAGCGCCACGTCGCGCACGGTGGCGACCAGCTCGTCACCATCGAGCGTGTCGCCGCCAAGGATCGAGTGCAGGAAGACCAGCAGGCTCCCCTCTTCGACGTAGGCAAAGGCGCCGAAGCGCAGTATCGCATTGAGCGTGAGCAGGCGGAGCTGCAGCTCCTGGGTCATGCGCACGCCTTTGACGAGCTGGGCGACGCAGCGCACGATGGCGCGCTCCTCACCCCAGGGCACGACGTTGATCATCACGTAGCACGAGCCCTGCTTGACGACATACATGCCGTCTTCGACCTTGCGAAAGGCGCGGTGCTTGCCGAGCGTGTCTGCAATTACTGCGCACGTCTTGACTTCGGCGGCGTTCATCGCTTGCTCCTTCAGCCTGACCCAAGGCTGCAAGCGTGATTTATCACGACCGGCCGGGATGCCCCAACAGCCATCGCAGGCGCCTTGTCTTGAGCCAGCGCCCCGCTCGGCCCGCGCACGAAGGCTCGACGCGGCGGCGGTGTTATGATGCCCGCGATGTCCCGCCTTCGCGCCCAGCGCAGCACCGACAAGCGTCACGCTCGCCCTTGCGCCAGCGGGCGCGCGCCGCGAGCGGCAGCCGCTGCGCGACGACGCGCGTTACTTGCCGGCGGCGCCGCGGTCTTCGCCTGCGCCCTCGGGCTCGCCTGTGGCGAGTCGGCGCCGGTGCCGACGCTGCGCTTTGAGGGCGAGGTTGGTCAGCGGGTCCCGCTGCAGCTCGTCAATGGCGTGCCCGCGCTCGCCGCCGTCGTCGATGGCGGCGACGCGCAGCTCTTTCTGCTCGACACGGGTGCGCCGCTCACGCTGCTCGCGCAGCGCGCCTTCCCCGAACGTCCGAGTGGCCCTCAGACCCTGCGCCTCGGCGCCTTCGGCCTGGCGTTCCCCGCCGCGCCCGCCGTGATGAGTGCCCTCTTCGCGAGCGAGAGCGCCTGCGCAGGTCCAACGCCGGCCGGCGTGATCGGCGGTGATCTCCTGCGCCAGTTCGGCCTCGAGCTCGACCTCGCTGGGCTGCAGGTGGCGCTGAGGGCGGCGGAACCCGCCATCGACGAGGGGGCAGCCGTCTCGGCGCCGCAGGTGATCCCCTTCCGCCTGCGCGGCGGTGGCACGGTGCACCCCACCGAGGACGTCAGCGTGCAGGTCGGCGCGACGCGGGTGATCGTGCCGCTGCGGGTCGAGGGTGTCGCGGTGGAGGCGCTGCTCGATACGGGGGCGACGACCACCTTGATCCGCGACGGCCTCTTGCGCCGCTTGCCTGCGACCGGTCGTCCACTCATCTGTTGCGAGAGGGTTGAGACTGCGAGCCAGGGCGCGCTGGCCGCGCGGATTACGCGGCTGCGGCGGACGGAGCTGGGCACGCTGCGGCTCGACGGGTTGGCGGTGCTCGTCTTGCCGGACGCGACGCCCTTCGCCGCGCTCTCGCGCGAGACCGGTCGCTCAATCGATCTGATCCTCGGGGCGGACGTCTTGCGGCAGCTCGTGTCGTACCTCGATTACCCGGCGCGCCGCTGGCGTGTGGCGCTGCGCGGCGACGCTGTTCTGGCGCCGGCCGACGACTTCGTGCTCGCGGGCTTCACCTTTTGTGCTGCGCGCGACGGCGATGGGGCGATCGTCCAGGATGTCTTCGTCGGCAGCGACGCCTTCGCCAAGGGCGTGCGTAGCGGAGAGCGGCTGCTCTCGATCGGCGGGGAGCCGGTCGCGGGCCTCGATCGCGCGGCGCTGCTGGCGCTGCTGCGCCGCACGCCCGTCGGCGAGACGGTCAGGTTGGCGTTCGGCACGGGCAGCGGGATCAGCGAGCGCGTCGTGCGCATCGAGCAGCACCTGCCTCCGCTCCCCTGACGACCACCCTGACGACGCAGAGGAGGGCTCCCATCGCCGCGCTCGCCCCGCCATCGCCAGCGCTGCTCTTTGGGCGGCGGCCAGCTGCCGGGCGGCAGCGGCGGCGAAGCGCGTCCTGGGGCGCGTTTCGCTCGCTTGGCGCCGTGGGCTGCTGCCTGCTGCTGTCGCTGTCGACGCCGGCGCGCGGCGCCGATCGCGCGGCCTATTGGGGCCTCCTGACGCGTGCGGTTGGCGAAGTGGTCGAGGGTGAGCTGCCGGCAGCGGTGGCCAGTTTGGGGCGGGCGCGCGCGGAAGCACCAGCGGCGGCAGCCGTGGTCGACACCTTTGTCGGGCTGGTGGCGCTGGCCGGTGGGCAGGTCGAGGCCGCGCGGCGCCACCTCGAGCGCGCCATCGCGCGCCGCTGGGCCGAGCCGCTGCTCTTCTACTGGGCCGCACGCGCTGCGCTGCGAGCCGGTCGCTCCAGGGTCGCGCTTGGGTATATGGATCGCGCGCTCGCCCTGGGTCGCGATCGCGCGCCGCTGTGGATCGGCGACGCGCTGATTGCTCGCGCTGCTGGGCGGTCGTCACGGGCCGCGGCTTCTGCCGCCGAGGCCGCGCGCCTCTGGCCCAATCTGCTCGACCCGCGCCTCTTTCCAACGCCGGCCGAGGGGGCGGTAGAGCTGCTCGGGCGCGCCCTCCACGAATTGCCGGATCCGCTGCGGCTCTGGCGCACCCAGGCCCACCTCTATTGGCGGCTGGATCAGGTGTTGGGCGCGCGCCAGCAGGTCTCCAGGGTGCTGGCGCGGCAGCCCGACGACGCCGATGCCTTGCAGCTCGGCGCGCGCTGCGCCCTCGCCCTCGGCCAGCTCGACGACGCCCTACGCCTGAGCGCGCGCGCGGTGCAAGTCCGGGGCGTGGCCGTGGCCCAGGCCTTGGCCACGCGCGGGCTGGTCCTGGCCGCCGCGGGTCGCGGAAGCGAGGCCCTGGTCTGGCTACGGCGCGGGGCAGATGCGCGCCCCCGCGACGTCGAGCTGCTCCTGGTCCTCGCGCAGGTCTGCGCTGCGGCGGAGCAGGGCGACTGCGCCCGGCGCTTCTTCGGCTGGGCCGCCCGCCTGGCGCCGGAGCAGGGCGCGGCTCAGCTCGGTCTCGGGCTGGAGCACCTGCAGCAGGGACGGCTCGAGGAGGCGCGGGTGGCGTTGGCGCGCGCGATCCGCGCGGCGCCGGGCGATCCGCGCGCGTACGCGGCGGCGGCGCAGGTCGAGCGCCAACGCGGTCGGGCTCCCGATGAGCTTGCGGGGCTGCTGCGGGCGGCGGCGCGTGTCGCCAGCGTCGAGCGGCGGCTGATGATGCGCGTCGGAAGGGTGGCCGCGGCTGGCCAGCGCATGCTTCTGGCGCTTGCCGCCTGCCGCTGTGAAGACGGGCCCTGCACGCCGCCCGCAGGTGGTTGTCTGCGCGCCGCCTCTCGCCCGTCCGGTGCGGCCGGCTGGTTCCTGCGCAGCCACCTGGCCGCGGTCAACGGCAAGGGAGCCTCCGCCCTTGCGGCGGCGCGAGCCGCGGTGGCGCGCTTGAGCCCGGCGTTGCTGCTGGGCGCCACCGCCCCGACCGCACTCTGGGCGGAGGGGCGCGGACTTGACGGGGTGCGTTACCGCTTGCGCAGGGCGGTCGCCTGGGTGCCACTCGGCGATAGCGCTGCGCTTGGCAGGCTATCGCCTTGATATCAAAGATCATAGCTGGCGATGGTGGGTCTCTGTAGGCAGATCTGGGCGGTCTCGCGGTGCGTCAGCTTCTACGCAGCTGCGGCGCAGCCGCTGACGCCCCGTTCCGGCGCTGTGTCGTAAGAGCTTAAAATCTTGCAGTAAAAACCTTCGATGATTCCACAAGTGCTGGCGCATAAAATGCATTAGCTGCGCGCTTCACGACGCGATGCGTCGTTGCACGGGTTGCATGATGGGGCATGATGGGGGTGCATGATGGGCGAAACCGACGCGACGGCGATCAACGCGACCTCGATCAGTGCGACCGCGATCAATGGAACCTCCGTCAACTGGGCCTCGATGAAGGGGGCCGCGGCAACTGACCTGCCCCTCCGCGCCGCTGCTGTCACGCCCGCCGTGATGCAGCCCGGGTGGCTGGCGTCGGCCCTGCGTCCGCGCGGCGGACTGGTCGTGGTGGTCAACCCCAACGCACGCGCTGTCGGCACGCGCGTGATTCGCCAATTGCAGGAGCTGACGGCGAACGACGCGCTGCTGATCTCCGAATCGCCTGAGCAGACGCCGCTGATTGCCCGACAGATCGTGCGTGGCGGTTACGATACCGTGCTCTGCGGAGGCGGCGACGGCACGTTCACGCGGCTCGTTACCGAGGTGCTGGCGCTGCGGCCGGCGCGTCGCCCGGCCTTTGGCCTGCTGCGGCTCGGCACGGGCAATGCGTTGGCGACCGCGCTTGGCGCGGCGCGGCCATCGGCGCGCGGTTTGGCGGCCGACCTTCGTTGCGCGCGCGACCGCTCGCGCCGGGTCACGCTGCCCTTGCTGCAGGTCGAGGGCCAGCTCGCCCCCTTCGCGGGGGTAGGCCTCGATGCCCTGATTCTCGAGGACTACGTCTCCTTCAAGCGCTCGATCGAGGACACCCCGCTGCAGCGGATCGGCAGCGGGCCCCTCGGCTATGGTCTGGCGATCGCCGGTCGGTCGCTTTGGCGTTACCTTCAGACGCCGCTGCCGAGCGTCGTCATTCGCAACACGGGCCTGGCGGCCTACCGTATCGATCGCGAGGGCAACCTCGTTGGCGCTCCCCTTGGGCGTGGTGAGGAACTCTACCGCGGTCCGGTCAGCCTGGCCGCAGCCTCGACCATTCCCTTCTATGGCTTCGGCCTGCGGCTCTTTCCGCAAGCGGACCAGCTACGCGATCGCTTTCAGCTGCGCATCGGCCATGTCGGAGCGGCCACCCTGCTGGCCAATGTTCCCGCGATCTTTCGCGGGTCGTTCGCGGACGAGCGCATCCTCGATTTCGCTTGCACCTCCGTTGCGGTGGAGTGTGAGGACCCGACTGCGTTGCAGATCGGCGGCGATCTGGTCGGTCGGCGCGAACGGGTGCAGATCGGCCTGCGGCAGGTCGAGGCCGTGGTTGGCAGCCGTGGCGACGAAGGCGGGAGCTGGGGTGCCGAGTCCGAGGTCTTGCGCGCGGGCGTCGCTGCCTCCTGGAGTCGGAGCGCCGCCACCGCCTGAGGAAACCCGCTGGCCCGAACGCCGCCGCGCGCGGGGCGTTGGTGCGCTGCCGTCGCGGCCAGCCGAGCCGAGGCGCGGCCAGCCGAGCCGGCGTTGCCCTCGGGCGCCGTTTGACACCCTGATCGCCGGTCCCTACCATCGCGCGCCATGCGCTATTGCCCGTCCTGCGGCAACGCTACCGGCGCCGTTGCCGCGCTCTGTGACCACTGCGGCGGCAGCTTGAAGCCGTCGTCCTCAGCCCCTCGTGGTCACGACGGCGTTCCAGCGGCCCCCGCGCCGATCGCTGCCGTCGCGGCGCCCGAGGTCGTGGACCTCGCGCCGCCCGCCGCGTTCGACGCTCCGGCCGCCAGCGACACCCTCCAGGGCTTCGTGCCCTCTGCCCGGCGGGCCGTCGCGCTTGATCAGACGGCCGCCCAGGCGCTGCCGCCGCCACCGCCACCGTCCGAGACGGCTCCTCCTTTGTCGCCGGCTGCGAGCGTCACCGACCATGCCGAGCCCGAAGCGCAGGCGGAGGGCGACCTGCCGGCGATCCCGCGTGGCGAGGTGCAGGGTTGGTGGTCCGTCGTGCGCTACGCTCTCGTGGTCAGCCTCGTGCGCGCGCGGCTGCGTGGCGTCCTGCGCCGCTTGGAGCAGGACGTCAGGAGCGCCGAGGGGCAGCTCGACGCGGCCTATGCTGAGCTGGGCCGGGCGGCCCGGTTCGGCGCGCGTGCGGTGCGCGGTGGCGAGAGCGCGCTCGACGCGCTGGAGCGCCTCGAAGGTCCGCGGGCTCAACTCGAGCAGCACTTCGCCAGCCTGCGCGCAGAGCGGCAGGCTGCCCGGCAGTGTTTCGCTGACGAGGCGCGCACCGCCGGTGACCGTCGCGACCGCGCGGAGGCGAGTGCCTCCGAGGTGCTGCAGACGCTCCAGGTGCGAAGAGGCGAGCGTGCCGCGCTGGCGTTGCGCCTCGGCGCTCAGCGCAAGTTACTGCGTCTGCTGGCGCGCGAGCGCGATGCCCTGCGGGTGCGTGCCGCGCGGGCTGACGCCGCCGAGGCCTCGCGAGACCTCGAGCGGGCCGCAGCCGAGAAGGCCGTCGCGCTCGGGGATGCCCTCCGCGTTCAGGTCGCGCTGAGCGCCGAGTTCCACCAACAGGCGCCGCCGCTGCGTGAGCTCGAGCAGGCGCTGAAGGATCAACGGCGCCGAGGGCGGCACGCCAGGCGCGCGCTGACGCTGGCGCGGCGCGCGCTGGCGACCACGCTGCGCGCCCTCGAGCGACGCGAGCAGGGCTGCCTGGCAAAGCAATGGCGCCTCGATGGCGAGCTGGCGCAGCAGCTCGCGGCGCTCGGTCGCCTCGTCGTGGCGGATGAGCGCTCGAGGGTCGAAGGGGAGCAGCGCTTTGCGGCGCAGCTCGCGCTGGCCGAGCGGCAGCGCGCCGTCTGGAGCCGCTTTCAGCACGAGCGCGCCCGGGTGCAGCACGGGCGGCGGGACTACGACCCGGTCGCCCTTTGGCGCGGGCTGGCGGCCATCGGTACGCTGGCCGTGCTGGCGCTCGCGGGCCTCCTTGCCCTCTTTGCCCTGAGCTAGTCAGCGGCGCGATCGAAGCGCCCGACCGGCCGGGACGTGACCCCACCACCGCTCGCCTGTTGTACGCAGCCGGCAGCGGCTACAATGAGCGGCACCGATGTCTGAGCGTTCCAGCAAGCCCAAGCCTCCCCCGCATGACGTGGTGCTCGTGCACGGCCGCACGGCCGATGGCCGCGGGGTGCGGGCATTGCGCTCGCGCCCGAATCGCCTCGAGCTGGCTGAGCTGCGCGTCGCCAAGGAGGGCCAGCCGCTCCATCCTGGCGGCGAGCTCGTGCAGCTCAAGCGCCGCGAGGAGAGCCCGCTGCTCTGGGACGTCGACGTGAAGTGGCGCGGCGAGGAGGCGGCCGCAGCCGCGGCGCCATCGAGCGGCCCCGAGGTCACAGGGCACGCGGGGCCCGCGCAGGTGGCCACCGACCGTTACCGAGAGAATTGGGAGGCCATCTTCGGCCTGGCTCCGGGCGGCCGCAGGCCGCCCGACGGCGGCTCGCTCAACTGAAGCGCCCGCTCGGCTGCTAGGGGAAGAGCGCCGGCCCGTCGCCGGCGGCCAACGGCAGCACCTCCCAGCGGTCGCGTCCCGCGTCCTTGGCGCGAAAGAGCGCGCGGTCCGCAGCGGCGATCAGGTCCGCGATCTTGCGTGGGTGGTCGGCGACCACGCTGCTGGCGCCACAGCTCAGGGTGACGTGGGGCGCGGCCGCCGAGCCGGGATGGTCGCAGCGCAGCGCCCGCACAGCGGTGCACAGTCGTTGGGCGACGAGCTCCGCACCGGCCAGCGGCGTGGAGGGCAGCACGACGGCGAACTCCTCCCCGCCGTAGCGCGCGACCACGTCTGTCGGGCGCAGGGCGGCGCGCCGCAGCGCGCCGGCGACCGCGCGCAGGCACTCGTCGCCGCGCTGATGGCCGTAGGCGTCGTTGTAGCGCTTGAAGAAGTCGATATCGGCGAGCACCAGGCCGAGCGGTGTCTTGCTGCGCGCCGAGCGCTGCCACTCGCGCTCGAGCACGCTGTCGAGGTGCGCGCGGTTGGCCAGCCCGGTCAGCCCGTCGGTGCTGGCCCGCGCCGTCAACCCACGATTGAGGTCCTCGAGCTGCCGCTTGGCCTCGACCAGCTCCTCATAGAGCCGGCTCTTCTCGATGATCGTGGCGACGAGGCGCGCGATGCGCACGAAGACCTCGACGTGGTCCTCGTCGTAGGCGTAGGGGCGCAGACAGGAGAAGAAGAGCAGCCCCGCCGGCTTGCCGGCGACCAGCAGCGGGCAGGTCAGGCTCGAACGCATGCCCTCGGCGACGATCTTCCGCGTCGCATCCGAGGTCGGGTGGACGCTCAGGTAGCCCTCGAGGTCGTTGATGATGCGCGGCTGGCTGCGCTCGAGCACCGCTTGGAGGCTGCCGCGGCTGAGCGAGAGCTCGTAGCCCGTATCGAGGTGCAGCTCGGCCGCCGTCGACCGCGCCCAGATCGAGCGCACGCGGCGCGCCCGCTCATCGACCAGGGCGAAGCCGATGCGATCATAGGGCACCAGGCTGCGGAAGCCGGCGTAGATGTGGTCCAAGACCTGGTGGACCGTCAGTCCGCGGTTGATCTGCTCGATCACCTCGAACAAACGCTCCTGCTGTTGCAGGCGCTGGTCGAGGATCTGGCCGAGCTCGACGAGCGTCAGGCCCAGGCGGCCGATCGCGTCGCGCGGCTCGATCGGCACGTAGACCTGGTAGTCGCCATGCACCATGCGGGCGGCGGCGAGGCGCAGGCGCTCGACGCGATCGTCGGCGGCGGCTTGCGTCGCATGCTCCCGCAGCAGTTGATCCGTGATACCAGGGTAGGGCGCGGTCTTGCTGCTCATCGCTCGCTCCCCGGCGGAGTGGACCGGCGGACGATCCTCCCGCTGAGAATTCCGGCACTCGAGGCTCGGGACGAGCGCGCATCATAACACTTCCCCGTCCAGGTGCGTCTTTCGGCGGCGCCGACGCTTGCGCAGGCCCCGCTCCGAGGTTAGATGTTCCTTCCGAGTTCCGAGGTGGCCGTGGCTCGCGAAGGCCCGCCCATGAGGTCGGACCCATTGGAGGTAGGCTCCTTGCAGTCGTCGGTCCTCGAGACGTCGGGCGTCATCGCCGCCGCGCAGCACCCCCCCGAGGCGTTCGCGCCCGCGCGCGCCGAGCGCGTGGTCTTCGTTGATCTGGCGCGCGCGATCACCGTGCTGATGATGGTGCAAGGGCACGCGCTGCATGTCTTCCTCGACCCAGCGTGGCAGCATAACGTCGTCTTCGACACCTGGCTCTACCTGCGCGGGCTGACCGCGCCGATGTTCCTGATGCTGGCGGGCGTGGCCTTCAGCATCGCCACGATGAAATACTGGCCGGACTACCTCGTGGCGGGGCCGCGCCTGCAGAAGCGCGTGCGGCGCTTCGGCTTCTTCCTCGTGCTCGGCTATGTCGTCCACCTGCCCGTGCGGCCCCTGAGCGCGATGGCGACGATGGGGCCGGAGGCCTGGGCGGCGTTTCTGCGCGCCGATGTCTTGCAGCTCATCGCCACCGTAATGCTGACCTTGCAGTTGCTGGTCTACCTGAGCAAGCGGCCGCAGCGCTTCGCCCTCGTCAGTCTGGCCCTGGCGCTGACCATCTTGACCTTGACCTCGACAGTGCGCGGCCTGCCCTGGAGCCAATGGGTCTGGCGGCCGATCGCGCCCTTCCTCGAGTCGTCCAGCGGTTCCTTCTTCCCCTGGTTCGGTTGGGCGATGTTCCCCTTCGTCGGCGCGGCCATCGGTGTGCTGCAGGTGCTGCACCCGCCCCGGGGTCTGCGCCACGGCGTGCTGCGACTGCTCGGCTTCGCGCTGGCGGCCACCCTCTTGGCGCGCCTGTGGCCGCTGATCGCCGGCAACGCCTTTCCTGCCGGACTGCCCGCCGAGGTCAAGCCGGAGTTTCTAATCAAGCGCCTGGGCTCGGCGCTGGCGCTCTTGGCCGGGTTCTACGCCCTGAGCCAGCGCGCCCGCCCGCTGCCGCGGCCCTTGCAAGCGCTGGCCGAGGAGTCGCTCGTTGTTTACGTCGTCCACCTCGCCCTCTTCTACGGCTCGATCTGGAATAAAGGCCTCGGGGGGTATCTCGGGCGGCTCGGGCTCGGTGCCACGCTCGGTTTAATCGTCGTCGCGCTGAGCAGCATGGCCACGCTCGCCTATGGCTGGAACAGCTTCAAGCGCCGTTATCCACGCGGCAAGCGCCTGGCACGCGTCGCGATCGGCATCGCCCTGGCGGCGCCGCTGCTGTGAGTATCGCCCGCGCACCCGTCTGGCTGCCGCAGCGTCTTGCGGTCGGCGGTCGGGACCTCGCCTGCGTCACCTGGTTGCCCCCCGCCTACGACCCGGCCCGTGCGTGGCCGCTGGTGCTATTTCTGCACGGCAAGGGCGAGCGTGGGGACGACGGCTGGGCCCCGACGACCGTCGGTCTGGGGCCAGCGCTCCGTCGTCACCCGGAGCGCTGGCCCGTCGTCGTGGTCTTCCCTCAGTGCCCGGTCGAGCGGCGTTGGGTGGAGCTGTCGGAGCTACTCGAGCTCGCCTGGGCCGCGGTCGCGGCCGAGCGCGCGATCGACGCGCGGCGCGTCTATTTGACGGGCATCTCGATGGGCGGCTTTGGCACCTGGCACCATGGTGCACGCTGCGCCGAGCGCTTGGCGGCCCTGCTGCCGATCTGCGGCGGTGGCGATCCGCAGGCCGCCGGCGCGCTGGCCACCCTGCCGATTTGGGCGCTCCATGGCGCGGCCGATCCGGTGATTCCGGTCGAGGCCTCGCGCGCGATGGTCGGCGCGGTGCGCGCGGCCGGCGGTCCGATCCACTACACCGAGTATGCCGACGCTGGCCACGACTGCTGGGATCGGGCCTACGAGGACGAGAGCGTCGTCGCCTGGTTGCTGGCGCAGCGCCGCGCCGCGCCGCCCGGCTGAGCCTCGCCCCACGGAAATCCACGATCGCCCCGTTCCAGTCCCTCGGTTTTTTGCGGCCGAGCGGCGCCACGGAGGCGCTTTTGCTGTACTTGCAACCACTCTTGACGCGTCGCGCCCTTGGCCCGTGGCGTGCTTTGTCGTCGATGCGAAGGGCCGCCGCCTCGATTCTCCCTTGTCTCAGCGGAGGGAGGGGGGATCGGCCCGCAAGGGCGCTGGCTGCCGCGCCGGCGATGGGCGCCGTCACGACCGCCAGCAGAATCAAGGAAGCGAGGGATCGATGCTTAGAAGGTCTTATCGGCGGCGCGGGTTGAGGCTCTTCGGTGCACCTGTTACTGCGGTCTGGCTGATCGCCGCCTGCGGCGTAGAAGCCCCGCCACCGCAGGAAGAAGGCGTGCTCGCGCTCGACCTGCAGTCGGGCGAGCAGCGGCGCTTCGACTCGCGGCAGATGGTGCCGGCCGGGTGGGGCATTTGCCCCGACGATCGCTGCGTCGTTCCGCCAGGCCTGCCCTGCGAAAAGCTGGGCCTGCGGCTCTGCATCGATCAACCGCAATGCAAGGCTCAGCTGGTCTGTGAGCTCGAGGCGGGCATCGAGCCGTGGACCGCCCCTGCGGCCCCTGATGGCGACCTCGCGGTGGCGCCGCCCTTGGAAAAGGACGCGGACGCTCCCGGGCTCGATTGCAAGATGAGCTGCGTCGCGCGCAGCCCGGTCTCCTGCGCGGGGGCCGAGGATCAGGCGACCTGCCTCGGCATTGCCAAGAAGCGCTGTGAATGGGTGCCCGTTGATCGTGATCGCTGCCGCTACTCCCCGTACTTGGACGCGGATCCGGCGCTGGGGCATCCACCGATGAATGCCTGCCCCATGCGCTGCCGCGAGGCCACGCCGCCGCCGCCAACGCCAGACGGGGCGTGCTTTGTCGGCGGTTGCTCCAATGAGCTCTGCACGGCAGAGCGCGGCGCGGTGAGCATCTGCATGTTTCCGCCCCCCAAGGGCTTGCCCCCCAAGGGCGCCGCCTGCGGTCGCCAGCCCGACGGCGACTGCGGCTGGATCCTTCCCCAATAGCCCTAGCGGCCCGGTAGGCTGACGCGTCAAGCGCTGCGCCTGCCGCCCCCCCCGCCGAGCCCACGAGAGGCCTCACTCCTCAGCCGGCGTCGGCGGGCAGCAGGAGGGTGCCGCCCTCGGTGCCCAGCCACACGCCCGTGCTCGTGCTCGGCACTGCATGCACCTTGGGGTCGGGCAGCGCCCGCTGCGCTGTCACCTTGCCGTCGCTACCGAGCCGAGCCGCGCCGCCCTGCGTGCCGATCCACAGCCCCCTCACCGCGCCATTGGCCTCGCGCTCTGCCGAGACGTGCAGCAGCCAGGCATCGGGCAGCGCGGCGATCGGAGCAAAGCGGCCGGCCGCGCGGTCGAAGACCTCCCAGCGCCCGCGCTTCGTCAGTCGCAACGCGCCGCGATCCTCGGCGGCCAGCCAGACGCTGCCGTCGTCGGCCAAGGTCACCGCCTGCAGCGCCAGCGCACCCCCCGGATTCCACTGCGCGCGCACGCGGCGAGCGCCCCAAGGAGCATGATGTCTGATCGGCCCCGCGCGCTTTGGGTCGTCTGCGAGGACGGTGTCGAGTATCTGGAGCGCTTTCGCCGCTTCTTGGCGGGCTTCGAGTTCGTCGGGGCCCTGGCGGCCGCTGCGCTCTGGCGCGTCCTCGACACGCACCAACCCCGTGGCCTCCTGCTCGACTTGGACTTCCGCCGGACACCGCGGGAGCTGCTGATCGACGAGCGCGGCCGGCCTGCGCCCAGCGCCATCGCCCTCCGGGCCGCGCGGCCGGGCGCTGCCATCGTCGCTGAACAGGGCCTGATGATCCTGCGCGCGCTACGCGCCAGGCACAGCCGGCTGCCGGTGGTGCTCTTCGCCGACCTCGCTGATCCCCAGCGCGGCGAGCGCCTGCTGCAGAGCCTCGGGCCCCTGCGCCTCGCCCCGAGCGACACCGGCCTCGACACGCTGCTGCGCTGGATGCAGGAGCTGGGCGCGGAGACCGGTCGCTAGTCGCCGCTAGCTGGCCGCTGGCCGTGGCTAGCCGCCGGCGCCGAGGTCGTAGCCGCGCTCGCCGTGCAGCGACTGGTCCATGCCCGTCATTTCGTCGCTGGGATTCATTCGCAGCCCGATCGTCTTCTGCACGAGCACCAGCAACAAGAGCGTGATCGTGACGGACACGGTGACGGAGACCAACACGCCCTTGGTCTGGTACCAGAGCTGGGTCGCGACCCCGTGGGCTGGCGCGGTGCGGAGGAAGAAGGTCAACCCGAGCGCGCCGGCGATGCCCGCGACCCCATGGATGCCGAAGACGTCCAGCGTGTCGTCGTAGCCCAGGCGGTTCTTGAGCTGAATCGCCAGATAGCAGAGCAGCGAGGCCACCAGCCCGAGCGCGATCGCCCCGAGGGGCCGTACATCGCCGGCGGCGGGCGTGATCGCCACCAGGCCGGCGAGGATGCCGGAGACGAGGCCGAGGGCCGTCGACTTGCGATGTACCACGGCCTCGATCAGGACCCACGCCAGGGCGCCCGCGGCGGCGGCGATCTGGGTCATCGTCAGGGCCTGCGCCGTGGCGAGCCCGCTGCTCACCTGCGAGCCCGCGTTGAAGCCGAACCAGCCGACCCAGAGCAGGCCGGCACCCATCATCGTCATCACCAGGTTGTTGGGGTGCATCGCGACGCGCGGATGACCCTGGCGCGCGCCGAGGAAGATCGCCGAGACCAAGCCGGCGACCCCGGCCGAGATGTGAATCACGGTGCCGCCCGCCAGGTCGATCGCCTCACCGGTGAGGAAGCCGCCGCCCCAGACGATGTGCGCGAGCGGACAGTAGATCAGCAGGCTCCAGAGCGTAATGAAGAGAATGTAGCCGCTGAGCTTGACGCGCTCCGCGAACGCGCCCGCGATCAACGCCGGGGTGATGATCGCGAACTTGCCCTGAAACATCGCAAAGACGTACTCGGGGATGCGGCGCGTACCCTTGAGGATCGGCACCCAGGTCTCATCGATGCCGCTGAGCAGCACCTTGGCCGGGTCCCAGCCGATCCAGCCGCCGTGGCTCGTGCCAAAGGAGAGCGCGTAGCCGCAGACCGGCCACAGCACGCCGATCACGGCCATCGCCACGAAGCTGTGCATCATCGTCCCGAGCACGTTCTTGGCGCGAACCAGGCCGCCGTAGAACATCGCCAGGCCCGGCACCATCAGCAGCACCAGCGCGGTCGCCGTCAGCATCCACGCCGTGGCGCCGCTGTCCTCCGGCAGGCTCATCACATCTGGTCCCGACGCCAGCGCGGAGGGCAGCAGCGCCAGCCAGCTCAGCGTCCCCGCGGCGACTGCCGCCAGCCCTGCACCGCTTCGCAGCGGGCGCGCCCGTCGGCCGCCCGAGGATAGGTCCCTTTGCATCGCCTTCAGCTCCTTCGTTCGAGTATCCGAGTTTCCGCCTGCGGCCGCGCGCCTCGGGGCGCGCCGCGTCGAACGCGACGGTTGTTATCACCAACGGCCGTCGGCCGGAAGGGGCGCGACGGGCTCCGCTTGGGACCCCGGTCGTCGGTCTCAGTCTCGGGTAGCAGCGCAGTGCGAGGGTGGCGCGGGCGCTCAGGCGCCGCGCGGCAGCCGTACCTGCTGTAGGGCGAGCGCGAGCTCGCTGCAGCTGGCGAAGCGCTGGCGCGCATCCTTGTCCAGCAGGCGCAGCACGACGCTGTCGAGCTCGGGCGGCACCTCGGGGCGATGGGTGACGAGCGACGCTGCCTGCTCGTTCAGCTTCTTCATGATCAACGGCATCATCTCTTCATGATCGAAGGGCAGCACGCCCGCGATCATCTGGTACGCCACGACGCCGACGCTGTAGAGGTCCGCCGCCGCCGTCACCGTGCTGAAGCCGGTGATCTGCTCAGGCGCCATGTAGCGTGGCGTGCCCGCGATCATCCCGGTGCGCGTCAGGTTGTTGGTGTCGGCCGCCTTGGCGATACCGAAGTCCATCACCTTGAGGACGTCGTCCTGCGTGACGAAGAGATTCTGCGGCTTGATGTCACGATGGATCACCCCGGCCTCATGGGCTGCCTGCAGTCCGCGACAGAGCTGCAGCAGCAGGCCGATCGCGCGTTCCAGCGGCAGCGGCCCGCCGAGCAGCTCATCGAGCCCGCTACCGACCAGCAGCTCCATGCTGAGGTAGCGATGCCCCTGATAGAGACCGATGTCGTAGAGCCGCACGATGTTCGGATGGGCGAGCTGGCGGTTGAGCTTCAGCTCCTGCTTGAAGCGCGCCAGGCTCTGGGCCTGCATCGCCGCGTCGAACTGCTCACCGAGAAAGACCTTGAGCGCCAGCGACTCCTCGAGCTCGAGGTCGAAGGCCTTGAAGACCACCGCCATGCCGCCCTGGCCGAGGCGGCTGTCGAGGCGATAGCGTCCCGCGACGATGGCGCCAAGCGCCAGGGGTGCGCCGGCGACCGCGCCGAGGTCGCGCGTCGCCGCGTCGCCGTGGCCTGCCTGCGAGGGGGCGCTGCCGTGCGCTGCCGCGGGCGCCGCCGCCGCTGGTGCGGGCGCCGCCGCCGCCCTCTGGGACGCCGTCGCCAGTGCCTGGGCGCCGACCCCGAGCCGGGTGCCCGCCGTCCCGACCATCGGTCCACCGGGCAGATCGGGCAGCGCCGGCAGGCCCGGGAGGATCTCGTCGTCGGCCCCGCGACCGCGGCCACTGAGAAAGGCGCTGTCCTGCTCGCCGATATGACGCAGCAGCGCCGACGGGCGACGCGTCGATTGCTCGACCTGCTGCAAGCGCGCCACCGTCTCGGCGTCCCCCGGGAAGCGATCGAGCAGGCGGCGAAGGGCCTCCTTGGCGCTATCAGGGGCGTCGTGGAGCAGATAGAGCTCCGCGAGCTGCAGGAAGGCAGCGCGCTCTTTCTCGTCCTCGGGACCCTGGCGCACGAAGTCGCTGAGGAAGTACTCGAGCTGGAAGTTGAGCAGCTTGAGCTGGGTCGCGACCTGCACGGCCAGGCGCGCGGCCTGGCGATAGCGGGCATCGCCGCGCGGCACGCGCACGAGGTTCTCCATCCCCTTGCCCGTGTCACCCGCCTCCAGGTAGCAGAACGCCGCCTCGTAGGGCAGATTGCCCTCCACATAGAGCTGGGCTGCGGCCGCCGGCTTGCCGAGCTCACGCATCAGCCGGCCCGCGTCCGCGTATTGCTTGAGCGCCACATAGACCTGCGCCGCGAGCTCGCGCTGCCCGCCGCGCTCGAGCTGGAGCGCCTTGTCGCGGTTGACCGCCTCGCCGCCGACGGCGTTGACCGTCTGTGGCGCGCGACCGCCGCGCCGGGCGCCGTGCTGGCGTAGCTTCTGCGCGCCCAGCAGGTCACCCATCCGCTCGAGCACCTCCGCCGCCCGCACCGGGTCCCCGAGGCTGACGAAGAGCTGCACCGCCAAGGGGGCCGCCGCCGTCTTCGCCAGGTAGCTCGCCGCGAGCCGCGCGAGCTTGCGCCGCGGCTCGTCGAGGTCACCGACCTGGTCCGCAGGCACCCCCAGGTGCTGCAGGAGCGTGTGCCCCGCGTCCTCATAGCGCGCGTACTGGGCCAGCAACGCGGCCGCCTCGGCCGGCGTCCCCGCCGCGAGGTGCTGCTGCACCGCCCGATCGACCTCTTGCTTGCCGCTGCGCTCGCGGCCGCCAGCGCCGCCCCGCGATTGACCGCGATCCCGCTCCAATTTCAATCCTCCGGGCTGAAGCCGCCGCAGACGTTGCGCACCTGATCAGGGTAGTGCGCCACGGAGGCCCCCTCATCGAGCGTGATCAGCCCGTCGCGGACGTACTGGATGATGCAGTTATCCAGCGAGCACATGCTCGTCGTCTCGTAGTTGACCGACTGCAGGTAGCCCTCGATCTGGTGGATCTTGTTCTCGCGGATCATGTTGGCCACGGCCCAGCTCTGCAGCAGGACCTCCAGCACCGCGATCTGCCCCTCACCATTGGCGCGCCGGCAGAGCTGCTGCGAGAGCACGCCGCGCAGCAGCATCGCCAGCACGCCGCGCATCTGTTCGCGCGACTCCTCGGGCAAGGCGTTGATCACGCGGTTGACGGACTTGGCGGCGCCGCTGGTGTGCAGCGTGCCGATCACCAGGACGCCCGTCTCGGCCGCGTTGAGCGCCAACGAGATCGTCTCCTCGTCGCGCAGCTCACCGACGACCAACACGTCGGGGGCCTCGCGCAGCGCCGAGCGCATCGCGCTGCCGAAGCTGCGCGTATGCAGGCCGACCTCGCGCTGCGTGACGACGCTCTTGAGCGGTGCGTGGATGAACTCGATCGGATCCTCGATCGTGATGATATGCCGTTGGGTCGAGGCGTTGATCTCGCTCACCAGCGCGGCCAGCGTGGTCGTCTTGCCGCAGCCCGTCGGCCCGGTCACCAGCACCAGGCCGTTGGCCTGGTTGATCAGGGCGCGCAGCGTGCGCGGCAGGTCGAGCGACTGCAGCGTCGGCACGTGCGGCGGGATCACGCGGAAGACGCCGCCCATCCCGTCGCGTTGGTGAAAGACGTTGGCGCGAAAGCGCCCCACGCCCTCGAGCTCGTACATGAAGTCGATCTCGCGCGCCTTGGCGAAGAGCTCGCGTTGGCCGTCGGTCATGATCTCCACCATGAAGCGACGGGCCTGGGTCTCGGTCAGGCTGCGAAAGGGCAGGGTGATCATCTCGCCGTTGTGGCGGATCAACGGCGGCTTGCCCGCGTGGAAGTGCAGGTCGCTCGCCTTCTGGTCGACCACCAGCTCCAGAAATGAATCGATCCGCGCCATCGTTACTCGCTGCTTCCTCGTCGCCTCAGCGTGAGGCAGGGTTCGGCCGGCGCGCCGAGCTCGGTCCGGCCAGCGGCAGGGCCGCAGCCGCAGCCGCAGCCGCAGCCGGCCGCGGCTGCTCAGCAGCCGGCGCCGGAGGTACCGCCGGCGCCTCACCGGCGCCTCGCGCCTCGTCGAACGCCTTCTTGTCGATCGCCTTCATCTGCGCATCTTCCAGGCCGATCACCCCGGCGCGGTAGAGGCGCATCAGCTCCGAATCCATCAGCTGCATGCCCTGCTCGCTGGCGGTCGCGACGACAGAAGCGATTTGATAGGCCTTGCCCTTGCGAATCAGGTTGGCCACCGCGTCGTTGTTGAGCAGCACCTCGCAGGCGAGGATCCGCCCCGGATCGTCGATGCGCTTGATCAGGTACTGGCAGACCACCGCGCGCAGGCTCTCGGCGAGGGTGAAGCGCATCTGATCCTGGGTCCGGGGCGGGAAGGCGCTGATCAGGCGGTCGATCGCCGTGTCGGCCGACGCCGTATGAACCGTGCCGAAGACCAGGTGCCCCGTGTCCGCCGCGGTCAAGGCGAAGTTGATCGTCTCGAGATCACGCATCTCGCCCACGAGGATGACGTCGGGATCCTGCCGCAAGGTCGAGCGCAGCGCGGTGTTGAAGGTCGCCGTATGCGTGCCCAGCTCGCGCTGGTTGATCAGGCTCTCCTTCGACGCGTGCACGAACTCGATCGGGTCCTCGAGGCAGATCACGTGCCGATGCGAGGTGCGGTTGATGTGGTCGATCAACGCCGCCAACGTCGTCGACTTGCCCGATCCCGTCGGTCCGCCGACCAGCACCAGCCCGTCGCGCAGATCGCCGAGCTTGGCGACCACCGGCGGCAGGCCCAGCTTCTCCAGCGCGGGCAGCTCGCCCTTGATCGTGCGGAAGACGGCGCCGAGGCCGTTGCGCTGCTGAAAGACGTTGACCCGGAAGCGCAGCTCGGCCGACTTGACCTCGTGGGAGAAGTCGACGTCGCGCAGCTCCTTCAGCTCCTCGACCTGCGCCAGCGTCAGGTGCGGCGTGAGCAGCGCGGCGACCTCTTTGGCGCTGAATAGCGTCTCCGCCAGGGGCGTGACGCGCCCCATCTTCTTGACGCAGGGCGGACGTTCCGCGCAGAGGATCAGGTCGTCGGCGCCGGCCCGCTCCATCCCGATCAGCATCCGATCGAGGAGCGAGGTCGCCTGCTGCAGCGCGGCAGTGTCCTCGCCGCCGAGCGCGATGTTCCAGTGCAGCAGCACCTCCTTGGCCTTGCGGGCCACGGCGATCTCGGGGTCGTTGAGCAGCGGCTGCACCTGCGCCGCGGTCTCGATTGCCTGCAGCTCGTCGAGGGTCCTGAGCGCGGCGACGCGCACGTCGACGTCCGCCGACGCCAGCAGCTCGGCAATTTGGGGCGAGGCGGTGCGCGCGCCCAGGTCGACGAGCGCCTGCAAACAGACGAGCTGGACCTCCTGGTCGCGGCGCATCAGGTCGACGACGTAGGGCACGGCGCGCTGGTCGCCGAGGTTGCCGATCGTCTCGATCGCCCGCTCGCGGGTCCACCAGTCGTCGTCCTCGCGTGCGGTCGCGACGAGCGCGCCGAGCGCGCGGGCGTCCTTGAGCTGCGCCAAGATGTCGACCGCGAAGCGGCGCAGCGTCTTGTGGCGGTGCTTGAGGTAGCGGCCCATGAAGGGTGTGAGCTGCGTGCCCGCCATCGCGACGATCGAGTCCTTGACCCGTTCGCGCACCCACCAGTCCTCATCGCAGAGGTAGTCGAGCAGCCGTGGCCAGAGCTCGGCGTTCGGGTCGGGCACCGAGCGCGCGATCTCGACGGCCATCCGCCGCACCTGGACCTTGTTGCTGCGCAGCAGCCAGATGATCACGCGCGGCACGTCGAGCTTGCCGGCGCGGCCGAGCTTGGAAAGGATCTCGCCGGCGCGGGTGCGCACGGGGGCGCTGTTATGAGCCAGGGCCTCGACCAGCGGCGGCAGGATCTCGTTGCTGGCGATCGCCTCCAGCGCGTTGAGCACCTCCAGGCGCACGGCACCGGGCCCCGAATAGAGCTTGCGGCTGAGCGCCGAGATCGCCGAGGGCGTCGAGAACTGGCGCAGACCCCGCACGGCCGCGCGCACCAACTCGACGTTGGCCGCGGAGAGGAAGGGCGCGAGGTGCTCGAAGTACTCCTGCTCCTCGCAGAGACCCGAGTAGGCCTCGATCGCCTGCGCCACCACCCGGGCGTCCTCGTCGGCGAGGGCCGGCCGGATCGCGCGCAGCGCCTCGGCGGCGTGGCCCTCCATCTGCGCGCGATCCCCGAGGTGACGCAGCGCCCGCGCGCGTTCGAGCGAGCTGCCGTGCGTGACGACCGCCTGCAGCAGCGCCAGGCCGCGGGGACCCCCGCAGCGGCCGGCGATGTCAGCCGCCTCGGCGCGCCCCGGGAAGCTCTTGGCGCTCGCGAGCCCCTCGATCTCCGTGAGCGCGGCGGGCGTGGCGAGCTGCTGCAAGACGGCGCTGGCCGCCTTGCGCAGCTCGCCCTCCGGCGACTTGAGCAGATCGACCAGCTCGCCGTGGTCGGCGGGGCTGTTGTTGGCTGCAATCAGCGGTAGGATCGCGGCGCGCGCCTGGGGGTCGGCGCGCTTGATCGCGCGCACCAGCGGCACAAATAACGCTGGCGCGCGGGCCGCGTCGGCGAGCTGCTTGAACGCCGCGCAGCGCAGGCGATGGGCGCGCAGGTCGCTGGCCAGGCGTTGATGACAAATCAGCTCGAGCAGCTCGCTGATCTCATGGGCCGTCACCGCCTCCGGCGGGACCCCAGCGAGGAAGAGCTCGAGTTCCTTGGAATTGACCCAAGGGGCCGCCTTGACCTGCTTGAGCAGCTCCTTGCCGTTCATCGGCGGGATCCTCGCCTCTTGCTTCAGCGTGGCTGATGGTGAGCCCGTAACGGTCGCTTCTTTCGGCCGCTGCCGTCAAGAAAGATGGGCCGATGGCGCGCCTCCGCGGCTGCGGGGCGGCGGTAGTCTCGCGCGCTGAACTGTGGCAGAAGCGGTCTCCTGGAGGCTCAGAGACATGCAACGAGGGTGGTTGTTCGAGCGGCGCTGGCCTCGGTCGGCGGCGCCGCAGTGGTGGGTCGGGGCGCTGACAGGGCTGCTGCTGATCGGCTGTGGCGCCGACGAGCGGCGCTGCAAGGGGCCTGCAGACTGCGCGCTGCCGGAGACCTGCGGCAGCGACCGCCGGTGCGCGCTGCCCGAGCCGGTGGCGCTCGGTGTGAGCTGTGGCCACCCGACGCACTGCTTGAGTGGCAGCTGTATCGATTGGGGCGAGGGCGCCGTCTGCGCGCAGCCCTGCGACGAGGCCGGCGCTTGCGCCGCCAATGACGTCTGCGTGCCCCGGCCCGGCCGAGCGCCGAGCGAGGCGGCGGCGACGCTGCGGCTGCGTTGTCTGCCGCCGCCGAGCGCCGCCGAGCGCTTCCTTACTGAAGCCTGCGCCGACGACAGCGCGTGTCGCAGCGGCCTATGCCAGGCGGGAAGCTGCAGCCAACCCTGCGGGAGCTGTCCCGCCCTGACCGCCTGCGACGGCGCCGAGCTGCAGCGCGAGGGGTTGCTGCTGAACCACGCGCTTTGCCTGCCAGAGCCGGCCCTGCGCGTCCTCGAGCTCGGACCGCTGGTGACGCCGGTCACCGGTGCGCCACCGCTGCGCTTCGAGGTCGGAGCCGACGCGGTGTCGCTGATCATCTTCGCCGAGGACAGCGACGGCCTGCGCGTCGCCCTGCGGCGGCTGGTCGCGCCCGACGGCACGGTGCTGGTGGATAGCGACGACCCGAGCGCGGCCCCGCTGCGGGCCTCGGCCTACATCGGTACCGCGACCCTGCTCCTGCCGGGCAGCGACGACCCGCGCGCGGCGCTGCAGGTGGGGAGCTACGAGCTCACCGTCGGCACCTACGAGCCGGCCCGTTTCGATGCGCTCGTGCCGGTCGAGGGCGCGCTGGAGCGGATCGCCGTCGTGACCCGGCGGCGCGCCGGCGGCGGCCTGCTCGACCTCAATCTGCACGTGACCCCAGGCACGGGCCTGACCGCCGCGACCGCGCCGGAGAGCGACTACGCCCAGGGCGTGCTGGCGCGCGTCGACAGCCTCTTTCGCCAGCGCTTCGGCGTGGCGCTGGGGGAGGTGCGCTGGGCCGACCTGCCGGCCAGCGCCGACGCGGTGCCTGACGGCAACCAGGCGCGGGCGCTCGTCAGCAGCGCTGCCGTCGATAGCGGCAGCCACGGCAGCGCGGCCAACGTCTTCTTCGTCAAGACGCTGGGTTTCGCGGCCGGCTTTGCCGGGGTCGTGCCCGGCGTTCCGGGGCTGCTAAAGCGTCCGGCGAGCGGGGTGGTCCTCGCGCGCTCCGCGGACGTCCAGACCATGGGCGCGCTGATGGCCCACGAGCTGGGCCACTTCCTCGGCCTTTGGCATACGAGTGACCCCGAGGGCAGCGGCGCGAACGATCCGATCAGCGACACGCCGGCTTGCGCGGCGGGCAGCGCCACGGCGAGCTGCCCCGATCGCAGCAATCTGATGTTTCCGTCCTTCGTCGTGCGCGGCGCCCTCGCCATCTCCAGCGGTCAGGCCGCGGTGCTACGCAGCAGCCCCTGGCTCTACGAGCTGGCTTATCCCGACGTCTGTGGCAGCGGGCTCCCAGCGGTCGATATCACCGGGCAGGGCTTCGCCAGCGGCAGCAGCGCGGAGGGAGGCGCGGGGCTGCTCGCGGGGGTCTGCGGCGGCGCGCAGCAGCCGGAGCGCGTGCATCTCCTGCGCCTGCCGGCACAGGTCGGGGCGCTCGAGATCGAGGTGCTGGCCCAGGGCTTTGCCCCCGTGGTCTACGTGCGACGCGACCCCTGCGCCGACGCGAGCCAGGAGCTGGCCTGCGCCGTCGGCCTGGCCGACCAGGCGCTGAAGCTGTCGCTGCCGCTCGCCGCCGCCGGGACGTACTATCTGGTGGTCGATGGCGTTGCGGGGGGCGGGCGCTACGCGCTGTCGGTGCAGACGCAGCCGCTGGCGCCTCCCAGCTGAGGACGGAGCGCGTCGCGGGCGCTTCGGTCTACAGTCGGTCTACAGTCGGTCTACAGTCGGTCTACAGTCGGTCTACAGTCGGTCTGCAGTTGATCTACAGTTGATCTGCAGGGGCTTGGCCTCGCCGGCGAGCGTCCTGTAGACTGGCACGAAGGGGCCGGTTGGGGCGCGGGGTGGCGCGAGCACAACGGCAACGAGACCGCGGCAAAGGTGAAGTCAGGTGCAGGTCTCCGGCAATCTCCGCGTCTGGATCGAGTACGAGCGGCAGCTCGTCGAGCTGCCCCAGGGCGAGAGCACCGCCGGGCGCGGGATCGACTGTCGCGTCCGCTTCAACGATCCGACCGTGTCGCGAGCCCACCTGCGCCTGGTCGTCGAGCGCGATCGCGCGCTGGCCGAGGACCTCGGCAGCAGCAACGGCACCTGGATCAACGACCAGCCGCTGCTACGCAGTCAGCGTCAGCTCGCCGACGGCGATACCGTTCGGATCGGTCAGCGCCGCATGCGCGTGCGGATCGGCGCGGCCGAGGAGGCAGAAGGCGACGAGGACACGCTGACCGCCGCGGATGCGACAGCGGTGGCGTTGGGCGCCGGCCGCCCGTCGGCCTCCGACGATCTGTGGTGGGCCGATCTCAAGCCGGGCACCGTGCGGCGCGAGACGCCGACGCCGCCGAATGCCCTGCCCGTGGTTCAGTTCGACGAGCCGGTGTCGATCGACGAGTATCGGATCGTCACGGTGCGCCTGCAGCACTGTCCGCGCTGCCGCACCCCGGTCTCGTTCAGTGACACGGTCTGTCCGACCTGCAGCCATCGCTGGCCGCGCGAGCATCCCAACGCGCCGACGCAGCCCTTGCAGGCCGTCGACGAAGACCGGCGTCAGCAGCAGCGCTGGCGGGTCGATCTGCCCGTGCTCTATGCGAGCAGCGAGCTGACCTTTCATGGTGCCGTCAGAGACGTGAGCCGCGGGGGCATCTACATCGTCTCCGATCTCCTCGACCCCGAGGGCACGCCCTGCAAGGTCGACCTGCTGCCGGAGGGGCAGTCGGTGATGCCCTTCAACGGGCTGGTGCGGCATGTGGTTTCGGACGCCGCCGGTCAAGGTGGTCGCCCGCCCGGGATGGGCGTGCGCTTCACCTCGATGAGCGAGGCCTCGGCGCGCTGGCTCAACGACTTCCTCAGCCTGCTCGAGGCCACCACCTAAGAGCTAACAGCCTGCTGGGCCCGCCGCTGGCCCCGCCGCTGCGGGCCAGCGGGCTCCCGTGCTATAGCGCGGCCCTTCCCCCAAAAAGGAGCTGCCCGATGCGTCATGTCCTCTGCCTTTCGCTGCTGATCGGCCTCACGCTCAGCGGCGTCGCCCGTGCCGCCATCGTCGGTCAGCCGGTCGACTACCGCGCCGGTGAAACGACGCTCAAGGGCTTCCTCGCCTTCGACGACCAGCGCAGCGGGCAGCGCCCGGGCGTGCTCGTCGTCCACGAGTGGTGGGGCCATAACGACTACGCTCGCGAGCGCGCGCGTCAGCTCGCCCGCCTCGGCTACGTGGCGCTGGCGATCGACATGTACGGCGAGGGCAAGCAGGCCGCGCATCCAGCGGAGGCGGGAAAGTTCTCGGCCGCGCTGATGGCCAAGCTGCCGCTCGCCGAAGAGCGCTTCCAGGCCGCCTATGCGCTGCTGGTGCAGCACCCCCGGGTCGACGGCACGCGCATCGCCGCGATCGGCTACTGCTTCGGTGGCGGCGTCGTGCTGCACATGGCACGCACGGGCCTCGAGCTGCGGGGTGTGGCGAGCTTTCATGGCAGCCTCGGCGCGCTGCGCGCCGCCGAGCCCGGCAAGGTTAAGGCCAAGGTGCTGGTCTGCACCGGCGCCGACGATCCCTTCGTCGGCGCCGACGAGGTCGCCAAGTTCGAGCAGGAGATGAAGGCCGCGCGGGTCGACTACAAGCTGATCCGCTACCGCGGCGCCAAGCACAGCTTCACCAACCCGGCCGCCGACGCGCTCGGCAAGCAGTTCAACCTGCCCCTGGTCTACAACGCCAAGGCCGACAAGGCCTCCTGGGCCGCGCTCAAGCACTTCCTGCGCCGCGTCTTCAGGTAGCGTTGCGGGTGCGCGCGCCGCGTGCGCGTCGCGTGGCGCTGGCGCGCCGCGCCCTCCCGCCAATGGGGCCGGCCTATCACGGTTGCCCCGCTCGCGGCGCTCCCGTGGCACAATCGACGCGCGATGGCCCCTCCCGCGCGTTATGATGAGCACCGCCTGCTGATCCGCGATGGCTGGCGCCACTACCGCCCGCGCTACGCGCTGGCGGAGGTCTACGCCGGGCTGCTGCTGCTCGTCGGCCTGATGGCCGTCGCGATCTGGGTGCTCTGGAAAGGCGCTCATCCGGATTCAGAGCTGCTCGCCGTCGGCGCCGCCTTGCTCGAGGGGGAGCCCGCGCGCCCCGTGGCCGGCGCCCGCGCGGCCGCCCCGGCTGCGGGCGCTTCGCGCGGCAGGCTGCCGCAGGGCCTCGCGGCGCCGGGTTGGCGCGAGCAGCGTCTCGCGCACTACGGGGTCGACAACCTCTACGAGAAGATCAACGGGCGCGCCGACTACTTCAAGAGCTTCGGGTTTCGTCGCCTGAGCTGGGTCGCGCTGATCGCCGACGCACCCCTCGTGGCCAGCGTCGACCTCGAGCTCTACGACCTCGGCAGCGCCGCCAACGCGATCGGCGCCTTCGCCGGGGAGCGGCCGGCCGAGGCCAGCGTCCGGCGGATCGGGCCCGGCCTGGCCTACGACGCGCCGAACGCGCGCTTCCTCACCCACGGGCGCTACTACCTGCGGGCCCTCGGCAGTGACGCCAGCGTGGCCGTCGGCGCCGCGCTCGACCATCTGGCCCAGCGCCTGCGCCGGGCGCTGCCGGGGGAGCCCCTTCCCTGGGCCTACGCGCTCTTCGTCGAGGCCCTCGGCCTCGACCTCGCGCGCTTGACCTACCTGCGCGAGAACGCCTTCTCCTTCGGCTTCGCCCGCGAGGTCTGGACCGCACGGCTCGACGCCGAGGCCGAGCTCTTCGTCGCGCGCAGGGCGGACGCGGCGCAGGCGCGCGCCTTCGCGGCGCAGTTGACGGCGGGCTTCGCCAGCTACGGGACGCCGCGCGGGCAGGCCGAGGGCGTGAGGTGGATCGCCGACCGCTACCTGAATACGCTGGCCGGCGCCACGAGCGCGGGGGTCTGGGTGCTCGGTGTACGCGGCGCCGCCGATCGCGCGGCGGCGCTCGCGGCCCTGCGGCGCCTGCGCGCGGCCCTGCTGGCGCTGGCGCAGGAGAGCATTGCCGATGGCTGACGCGCAGCGAGGCCCTGACGCCGATCGCGCGGCCGCACGCCGCGCCTTCTTGAAGCAGGCGGGCGCCGCCGCCGGGATCGCCGCGCTCTGGGGCTGGACCACTCTGGCGCCGCCGGGCTGGCCGCTCGCCCTGCGTGACCCGGACGGTGAGCGGGGCAAGCCCCGGCCGCGCGCCCACCGCCTCCCTGCCGCTGGCTTCGCGGTGGCCGCGGCGCCGACGGCGGCGCGCCTCGGCGTCGCGCACGGCACGCGGGTCGAGGCGATGCTGCGCTACGCCGTCGACGCGATCGGCGGCATCGGCCACTACGTGCAGCGCGGCGACGTCGTGCTGATCAAGCCCAACGTCGCCTTCGAGCGGCCGGCGGCGCTGGCCGCGACGACCCAGCCCGAGTTATTGGCCGCGCTCGTGCGCCTCGTCCGTGAGGCCGGGGCCGCCGAGGTGCGCGTCGCCGACAACCCGATCGAATCGCCCGAGAGCTGCTTCGCGCGCAGCGGCATCGGCGCCGCCGCGCAGGCCGCAGGGGCGCGCGTCTACCTGCCGACGCGCAGCGACTTCGAGCTGCTCGAGACGCCCGGCGCGACGTGGATCGCGCGCTGGCCCTTCTTCTGGCGTCCGTTTATCGGGGTGACGAAGGTCATCGGCGTGGCGCCGACCAAGGACCACAACCTCTGCCGGGCCTCGCTGACGACCAAAAACTGGTACGGCTTGCTCGGCGGCCGGCGCAATCAGTTCCATCAGGACATCCACGGCATCATCGCCGACCTGGCGTTGATGCTGCGCCCGACCTTCGTCGTCCTCGATGGCACGCGGGTGCTCTTTCGCGGTGGACCGACCGGGGGCAACCTCAGCGACGTCCGCGCCGGTCAAACCCTCGTCGCCTCGACCGACTCGCTCGCCGCCGATGCCTGCGGCTGGGATATGCTGCTGGATCGCCGCGCCGAGCCGCTGCCGGGCTACTTCGCCCTGGCTGCCGCCCGCGGGCTCGGCCAACCGCGCTGGCGCTCGTTGCACGTCAAGGAGGCACGCCTCGGATGAGCGAAGCGCCGGCCAATAAGGGGTTCTTCGCGCGCAACGCCGATGGCACGCCGTGGGTCGCGCGCAGGCTCCGCCTGACCGTCTGGCGCACCTTCACGCAGGGCTTCTTCCTCGCGCTCTTCTTCTTCCTGCTCTGGACCGCGTGGTTCAGTCGCCTGGGCGGCTATCCCGTCTCGCTCTTCCTCGAGCTCGATCCCCTGGTCACCTTCGCCACCGCGCTCTCGACGCATACGGTCTATCGCTGGCTCTGGCGCAGCCTCTGGATCGTCGTGCCGACGCTCCTGCTCGGTCGCGTCTTCTGCGGCTGGATCTGCCCCTACGGCAGCCTGCACCAGCTCGTCGGCTGGCTGTTCAACATCCGCACCAATCGGATGAAGCTCGAGCGCAATCGCTACCGCCAAAGCTACCAGCTCAAGTACCTGCTGCTGACGGTCTTCGTCGTGCTCGCCGGCTTCGGCGCGCTGCAGATCGGCCTGCTCGATCCGATCTGTCTGCTGGCGCGCTCGACCACGGTCGCGCTCTTCTCGGCCTTCGACAGCGCCCTGCCCGCGAGCCTCGCCGGCCTCGCCTCGGCGCCCGGCACCGTGGAGCCCCGCGTCTTCACCGCGGCCTGGGTCATCGGGCTGCTGCTCGTGGGGCTGGTCGGGCTGAACCTGCTCATCCCGCGCTTCTTCTGCCGCGTGCTCTGTCCGCTCGGCGCCTTTCTCGGCCTGCTCTCGCGCTTCGCGCTCTGGCGCATCGATCGCGACCTGACCCGCTGCACCGACTGCGATCTCTGCCTGCGCCACTGCGAGGGCGCCTCCGACCCGCAGGCGGCGTTGCGCAAGAGCGAGTGCTTCGTCTGCTTCAACTGCCTCGATGATTGCCCCGAGGACGCGCTGCGCTTTCGTCTCCCGGCGCTGTCGGCCGCTCGCCGGCCCGCTGGCTCGCGCGCCGCGGCTGCCGCCACCCTCGGCGCTCCTGCCGTGATCTCCAAGCGCGCCGCGACCGAGCAGCGCGCCCCGGCCGTCGCGCGGCGCCGCGTCTTGCTCGCGGCCGCCGCCGCCGCGCTGAGCTTTCCCTTCTTGCGCCGCTCGAAGGCCGTCAGCGCCCGTGGCTTTTCGCCCAAGGCCCTGCGCCCGCCCGGCAGCGTCGCGGAGCAGGCGTTCCTCGCGCGCTGCATCAAGTGCGACCAGTGCCTGCGCGTCTGCCCGACCAACGTCCTGCAGCCCGCGACCTTCGCCGAGGCGGGTCTGGAGGGCCTCTGGGCGCCGGTGATGGACTTCCGCGTCGGCTTCTGCCAGCTCAATTGCACGCTCTGCAGCGAGGTCTGCCCGACCGGGGCGATTCAGAAGCTCAGCCGTGATCGCAAGCTCGGTCGTGGCACGTACGCCGCCGCGGGGCCCCTGCGGCTGGGCACGGCCTTCTTCGATCGCGGGCGCTGTCTGCCCTGGGCGATGGAGACACCCTGCGTCGTCTGCGAGGAGGTCTGCCCCGTCAGCCCCAAGGCCATCGGCGCCTACGAGGAGACGATCACGCGCTGGGATGGCCAGCGCGTCGCGCTGCGCAGGCCCTACCTGCGGCCGGAGCTCTGCATCGGCTGCGGCCTTTGTGAGCACGAATGTCCGGTGATCGACCAGCCCGCGGTCTACGTCACCGCCGTGGGCGAGACGCGCGCCAAGGACCGATCGCTGCTGCTCGGCAGTCATCGCGGCGGCGCGGCGCGACCGTAAGGGCGCGAGACGCGCGCCAAGGAGGGAGCCCGATGCAGCGAGACGACGACGACGAGGCAGAGCGAGGCGCGCTGACGCGGCGCGAGCTGATCAGGCGCGGTGGCGCGGCGGGGGCGGCGCTGGTGCTGGGCGGCGCGAGCCTGGCCCTCGGCGCCGACGCCGCCGAGGCCGCGCGGCGGGCGGCGAGCAGCGCGCGACGCGCGGTCGAGCGGGTGCCGCGGCGAGCCCTCGGCCGCACGGGCGAGCAGGTCCCCATCCTGCTGATGGGCGGGGCGATGATGTTCGACCCGCACTTCGACCCCAAGCTCGCCGAGGCCCTGCGCTGGGGCGTGGACTACTTCGACACCGCCGACTGCTACGCCGGGGGCAGCAGCGAGACGGCGATCGGCGCCTTCCACGCGCGCGCCAAGGTTCGCGACAAGCTCTGGATCACCAGCAAGAGCGACGAGCACGAGCCCGAGGGCTTCACGCGGACGCTCGAGCGCAGCCTGCGCCGGCTGCGCACCGATCACGTCGAAATGTACTTCCTCCACATGCTCCAGCGCCCCGAGCTGCTCAGCCGCGAGCTCAAGGCCACCGTCGAGCGCCTGCGCAAGGCCGGCAAGCTGAAGCACTTCGGCTTCTCCTGTCACCACGGCAACGTCGCCGAGCTGCTGCAACACGCGGCGAAGCTCGGCTGGGTCGAGGCCGTGATGTTCCGCTACAACTTTCGCAACTACGGCGACGCGGCGCTGAACCGCGCGATCGACGCTTGCGTCAAGGCGGGGGTCGGCCTGATCGCGATGAAGACCCAGGGCTCGTCGCTCTCCTTCGAGGCGCGCTGGCAGCGCTTCGAGCAAAGGGGTAAGTGGACCCGGCAGCAGGCCGTGCTCAAGGCGGTCTGGGCGGACGAGCGCATCAGCGCCGCCGTCTCGCACATGGATAGCTTCGAGAAGCTGCGCGCCAACATCGCCGCGGCCCTCGACCGCAGCAAGCTCGGCGCCGCAGAACACGAGGCCCTCGAGCGCTACGCCAGCGCGACGCGGGCGCTCGCCTGCGATGGCTGCGACCACCACTGCGGTGCCGCGCTGGCCGCGCCCCAGGCCATCGGCGATACGCTGCGCGCGCTGATGTACCATGACGTCTACGGCGAGCCGGCGCGTGCCCGCGCCACCGTCGCCCGCCTCGCGGCCACCGGCCGCCCTTTCGCCGGCCTCGACCTCCAGGCCGCCACCGCGGCCTGCCCCCACGGCCTCGACCTCCAGGCGCTACTCGGCCGCGCCGCCCAGGTCTTGGGGTAGAGTGCGCGGCGGCTGGATTGGTGGCCTTGTTCTTGCGTTCAGCTGCGGGTCCCGGCGCTGGCGAGCTTGCCGGAGGGGTTGTTCGCCGCGCGAGGGGCGCTGTGGTCGACGCCTTCGTGTGGAGGCTGCGGTGCTCGCCGTTGCGGTCTTCTTGCGGAGTGCGGGGGGTGCGTAGTGAAGGTTCCTTCGGGTAGGGCCGCTCCTTCGGGCAGGGCGGCAGGGGGCCGGTGTGGGCCGCTGCGCGCGGGCGTCGGCTGGGCGATCCTCCTCGCCGTCCTGAGCTTTGCGCCGCGCCCTGCCGCCGCTGACGCGACGGCCACGGCTGGCACCGGCCCCGCCCAAGGCGCCTGGCGCGCTCGCGTCGAGCAGTACAGGAGCAGCTTCCAGCGCTATCGCGCGGCGCGACGTTTGGCCCATCGAGCAATCGCCGTGGGTCGCGAGCTGGCCAGGGCTGGGGTGAGGCCCAAGCTCGACGCCGCGCGGCACGACACGCTGGTCACGCATCAGAGGGCCCTGTTGGTGCCGGCCGGGATCGCGGCGCTATCCATCGGCGCCCACGCTCTGCTTCCCGGCGTCTACTGGTTCTGGCAGGCGCTCGTCAGTTCAGCGCTGCGTGGAGCCCTCTGGGGCACGGTAGGCCTCTCGGTGCTCACCGGCAGCGGCGTCGCCAGTGACTACCTGACGGTGGTGCACGCGGAAGCGCACCGCTCGCCCTCTCCGGCAACCGGAGCGGGTGAGGCATCAGCGGAAGCCGAGCCCACCGCTCGGGCCTGGGCGGCGAAGGTCGAGGCCTTGGTTTCCGGCCATGAGGAGCGTGCTCTGAAGCCGGAGCCAACCGCCGAGCAGGCAGAGGGCCCGCCGAGGCCGCCCTCCGTCGTCACGGACCCCGGCCTCAGCTGGCTGCTCTCGAAAGACTTCCGCCAGGGGTGGCGCGCGGCGCGGACCTACGCCGAGCGTGCTCGCGCCGCGGCGGCTCCCGCGGGAGAGGCCGCCGCGCCCGGCCGCACGCCCAATTATCGTGCGGAAAACGCGCCCCGCCTGGTGGGCCGCGCCGTCGGCTTTGGTTTCTTGGGCATCGCGGCGCTCGATGCGGCCACGATCGCCTTCGTCCTCGTCGCGCCGATCCACTGGTATGTCGGCTTCGCAATGGCCAAGTCGGCCGTGTTGGGGAGCGCCTTCGTGGCCATGTCGCTCAGGGCCGGGCGCGCAAGGCGCGAGTACGAGGCCGCGGCGACGATCCTGGCCAGCGAGGATCTCGCCATTAAGGATCTCCCCAATGGGGAGCAGCGCAGCCGCGAAGAGGGCCTGTCGGAGCAGGATCAAGCCGAGCTCCGCGCCTGGGCCCAGACGCGTGTGGCGCCGCGGCCGGAGCGCGCCACCCTCCTCGAAAAACTTGGCGCGTGGTACGCGAAGCTCGTGACCAAGAACGACGCCGACGCCGCTCAGCTCCGCGAGCTGATGAAGCTCTCCTCGCCCTAGCGAGATCCATGATCCAAGAGGCGCTGCCTTCACGCGGTCACGCCGTGGATCTGCGCGGCCGTGCGGCGTCGGCAGGCCCGCCGCCGTGCCAGCAAGCAGGCCGCTGGTGGGCTGGGCGCCGAAAAGACTGACTACCTCGCTAGCCACCTACCGCTCAGCGGGTCTCCGATAATCGGTCTGCGACTCCCCGCGCAGTCGCAGACCGATCCAAAACCCTCACTCCTACAAGCCGTTATCGTATCGTTGACAGTCGGCACGCGCTGTGCTCCTCTGCATGAAGAGCAATGTAGTTTACATAAGTGTAGTTCAATATACGTATTTGTAGGATAATAAAATACACGCAGGTACTTTTCAGCATGGAGCTCACCACGGGGCCGAAGGAGGCCTGATGGTGTCGGATCTTGGGGGGAAGCACGTGAATTGTCCAATGCTTGGCTTCTATCGAGGTAGTGCAGCGCTGGCCGCCGATGAGGGGATTCCCGCTCGAGCTGGCGCACCGAGGCGAGGCGGGCCCTCGGGCGTCGGAGGGCTGATTGGGTGGCAACAGTCATTGCGCCGCGCGGCCGCTGGCGCAGGCCTGGCGGCAGCCCTTGCGCTGATCCTTGGACTTGGGAATGGTCGCGCATGGGCCGACACGACGGGTCGTGCCGGAGGGACTCGCCTTGAAAGGAGGGGCGGTGAGGAAAGCGACAGCGGCGGCGGCGGCTCGGTTGCCGGCGATTCACCTGCCCGCGCTAGGTCTGACGACGCTACGTCTGACCAGGCTAGGCCTGTCGCTCGCGAGCCGTCGCCCGGCAACCCCGGACAGAATGACGAGGCAACTGACGCTCAGCCGCCCGCCGGAAGGGCAAGCGCAAAGCGTCCCCCGAGACGCGGCCGCCCGGCGCACGCTCGGGCTGCCGCCCCAGCCGCAGGCGCGGCTACCCCCGCCCAGCCTACTGGAGCTGCACCCGAGTTCGCCATGATGGTCTTTGAATCGATCTACTTTGGGCAGCCGGGCCCCGACGGGCAGCCGGGCCCCGACGGGACGTCCGAAAGACTCCGGCTGAAGGACCCGGTCCTTGGACTCCCACCGGTCGTGGTCGCCAGAGACCTTGACTGGGGGATGGTGAGGGACGTTCTGGGCGCGTCTCTCAGTCCTACGGGTCGTACGGACGGCACTCGGCAAGCGGTACCCTTCCTTGACGGCCCCGTGCGGCTCGTGAAGGTGGCCATCGACGGGAGGATGTCAGGGGAGGAGCGGGAGGCGCTTACCGCCAAAATCAGCCAAATCTTCAAGGCCAGAGCGGCCCAACCGAACAACGCGCAAGCCCTGCAGGTCGAGCTTGTACCGGCGCAGGTCGCTGGCGTTACCAGACACTCGATTAGTCGAGCGATCAGGGAAGAGGCTAACGCACCGCAAAGAAATCGCGAGCATGCCCGTCGCCTGGTCTCGACGACGGGTGAGCGGATTCGCGCTTCAGCGAGCGCTATGCCTGCGAACCTGGCAGCGATTCCGGGCGCGGTGGCAAACGCCGCGAGTGGTGCCGCCCAGGCGGCGCTTCACCCGCGAGCCTGGTGGGCGGAGAAGCAGGCGGGCGCTGCACAGCAGCGCAACGAGGCCTTCGGCGCTGTCTGGGGCTTTGGCTGGACACTTGTCGACGTTGGGCTTTGGCTCGGGGTCGTGGGTGGCGGGCCGGGTGTGACGGCTTTTGCGCTCTCGATGGGGCTGAATCACATCTGGAGCGTCTGGCCCAACCAACTCAACGACGCCTTCGCCTACGGCGCGTGGACGCGGATCCTCTTCGGCACCGAAGGCGGCACGAGGACCTATGCTGCCAACGACCTGCTGATGGAGCACTTTGGCCTGGGGCCCGCCTTCAGCGGCGGGGCGCAAGCCGCAAAGAAGACCATCGCCGGGAAACTTGGCCTGAGCATGGAGGACGTCGACGCAATTGTGACGTTTCCAGCTCAGGTTCGCGCCGTGGGAGGTTCCGGTGCAACCGAGACGCTCACGGTTCAGCTCAATATCGGCGAAATACGTAAGCGTCGCGCGGAAGCCCACGCGGCGATGGCCGCCCAATCCAGCGAACATCGCGGGGGCCTTGCCGAGGTTCTCGCCGCCGCAGGCGGCGACAAGTGGGAGGCTGTGCAATCCGAGTCCAAAGGGGCAGCGACAGCCGAGGACAAGCGCTGGGCCGGCCTCGAGCGGGCGGTTGAGGCCATCAAGCGGGTCGACGACCAGGCCAACGAGCTCGGGCGGGCGGTCGCAGCGAGCAGTGGAGCGACTGAGCGCAATCCCTGGAAACGGATCGGTGTCTGGATCGAGGGCAGTGCGCTCAGAAAGGGGCAGATCGCTCACCTCGCTAACGGCTCGTTTTGGATGCTCGCCTTCTTGGAACTCTCGTACATGGGCGGGCTCAGTTCCTTCGGAGCGCTATCGCTGCCGGCGCTCGCAATTGTGGCGACCGCCGTTCCCGCCAGCCTGATCTGCTCCTCGGGCTTCTGGGGCTCGCAGGTCATGAATCGCCAGCACCTCGTCACCTCGCAGGGGCGTTGGGTCTTCAGCCTCGTCGGCGACACGTTTTTCCGCATCAACGCGAAGATCGCGCAGACGGGCAACCTCTGGCTCTGGGCGGCGGCCATGGCCAGCGAATTTGGGTGGGCGGGCTATCGCTTTGCCAACGGGTTGGTAGGTCAGCGTGAGGGACCACCGCAGGGTGTTGTGGCACTCCTCACCGGCCTTGGACGGGTGGTCCGCGCCGAGGCGAGCCCAGGCAACAGAGCGGATGGCGACAACTCTTGCGGGGTCGTCGCGCTGGTGCACGCGAGCGCTGTCCAGCCGGACCCGCAAGTCCTTCAAGCGGACCCCATCTTCAGCCAGATTAGAGATGCACCGGAGAGGGAGCGTGTGGCCGAGAGGGTCGCCGGATATGTCGCTGCGGATGCCCTCTACCGGTTGGGTGTTGAAACGGTGGGACGCGGGACGCCCTTGGTCCCTCTGGGCGAGCAGGAAGGCCGTGCGCTGGCGAGAATGTCGCAGGGAAAGCTAACCAACCCCGAGCGGGCGCGGCAAGCAGCCTGGGTTGAGCGGCTGACGCCGCAGAGCGCGATCCCTACCCACAGAACACTCTGGGCGGCGCGCGCTAAACGCGTCGGTCAAGCGATCAGGGGAGAGCTTGGGCGCTTGCGGACTCCAACAGTGCCTTGGACGCCCGCTTTCGGTGGCGCCGCTCCCTGAGCGTTGCGCGTCGGATCGTCGGTCTCGGCGCCACATTCGGCCTCGGCGCTGGCCTACTGTCCTCCGAATCAGCGCCGGCGTAGGCGCGAACCTCGCTTCAGCCTGCTGCGTGCCTCGGTATTGCGGGCTGACCATGGCTTGTGGCGTCGATGCGCTCCGTTCCCCACGCGCTCGCCAATTCTCCGGCTGGCCCCATCTGGCTGGCCCCATCTGGCTGGCCCCATCTGCACGACGCCCTGGTGCGTCAGGCGGACGCGCGGTCGGGGGCCTGTTTGACACGCCTAGGGGCGATCGCTATCGTCGGCGGCCTGGAGTGTGAGCATCGCGCTTCGGGGCGCGTTCGGCTGAAGCGCGCAAGGAGGGCTGCCGTGGGTATTGGCGTCGTGGCTCGCTTGTACAACCTCTGGCGGGGCTTTCTTAGCCTTTGGGTCTCCGACCTCGAGAAGGGGCATCCGGAGATCGCCTATGAGAATGCGATCAACGGGATGGTGGAGAAGTTCGCGGCGCTGAAGAAGGCTACCGCGAGCATCATCCGGCGGCGCGACGAGCTGACCGCGCGGCTCGAGAGCGCCCGCCAGGAGCAGCAGCAGGTCGGGGTAGACTTGACGGCCGCGTTGGCGACCGACCAGAAGGACCTGGGCGTGGTGCTGATTCAGAAGCAGCAGGCCCTGCTCCAGCAGCTGGCGGAGATCGAGGGCGAGCTCGGTCAGGCGAGCAGCGATGCCGAGGGTGCCAAGGCCAGCCTGCTGCAGGTGCAGAGCGAGATCGGCAAGCTCAAGGCCGAGAAGGACCGGATGCTGGCCAAGCTCGCCAGCGCCCAGGCGCGGATGCGGATCCAAGACCAACTCGAAGGGCTCTCGGTCGACGCCGAGGTCAAGGCGCTCGAGGGCGTGCGCGACCATATCAAGACGGTGGTGGCCGAGGCCAACCTCGGTCAGGAGCTGGGCAACAGCGACCTCGACACGCGCCTGGCCAAGCTCCGGCAGTCGGCCGGCGCGGTGACCGCTGGCGACGAGTGGGAGAAGCTCAAGGCCACGCGCGCGCAGAGCGCCCAGCGCACGCTCTAGCGCTGCACCGAACCATCAAGCTCGCCACGGCCGCGGCGGCGCGGCCCCGCGCTGATCGAGGGAATCCATGAAGCTGACGCCCTTTGCCAAGGTCTTTGTCACGCTGATCGTCTTGGCCGTGCTGGCCTACGTCGGCTACACGCGCTTCAGCGGGCAGGTGCGCAATTGGGCCACCGAGGGGCGCAGCAGCGAGGCGCCCGTGGTCGGCGTCGCCGCGAAGGCCGCCGATGCGGTGTCGAAGGGCGACTTCGCGGCCTTGGGGCAAGCTCCCGCCGACCCCGCGCGCCACGCGACGGCCGCCGGCGTGACCGTGGCCACAGTCGGCGGCGGTCGGCTGGCGCGCCCGTTGGTGGTGGGTATCAACACCTGGGCCGGACACGCGCCTGGCGTGGTCTTCAACCGCGGGATGGAGCCGAACGCGCGCTCGCTCTTCAGCAAGCAGCTCGGTCTGGCGGTGAAGTTCGTGCTCATCGAGGATCCGGCGGCCAAGCTCGCCGCCTTCAAGAAGGGCGACCTCGACCTGATGTGGGATACGGTCGACAACTGGGCGCGCGAGGCCTCGCTTCTCAGCGAGAGCGCGGTCGCCGCCAAGTCGATCATCTTGCAGGACTGGAGCCGCGGCGGCGACGGCATCGTGGCGCTCGCCTCGATTAAATCGGTCGAGGACCTGCGCGGCAAGACGATCGCTTGTACGCAGTTCACGCCCTCGCACTTCCTGCTGCTCTTCCTCCTCAGCCAGTCGGGCCTCGGCAGCGAGGAACGCGCCGCGATCGAGAAGGGGCTGATCTTCACGCAGGACGCCCCGGCGGCGGCGGCGATGTTCAAGGCCAAGCGCGTCGACGCGGCCGTGACCTGGGAGCCCGATCTCTCCGGTGCGGTGGCCGCGCGCGGCGCGGAGGCCCATGTCCTGATCTCGACGACGGCGGCGACGCACGTCATCGCCGACACGTTGGTCGCGCGGCAGGCGCTGATCGAGCAGGCGCCGGCGAGCCTGCAGGCCTTCGTGCAGGGCTGGCTGCAGGGCATCGAGCTGCTGCGCGACGATCCCGTCGCCAGCCAGCTGATCGTCGGTGACGCGCTCAAGCTCGACGCCGAGACGGTCAGCGGCATGCTCTCCGGCCTCAAGCTGACGCCCTATGCCGACAACGCCGCGTTCTACGGGCTGAGCGGCGGGCGCTCGCACTTCGCGACGCTCTTCGATACGGCGTTCATCATCTGGCGCAAGAAGGGCCTCGTGACCCGGCCGGTCAACGCCAAGGATTGGGTCGACACGCGCTTCCTGCAGAGCCTCGCCGCGCGCTACACCGGCCAGCAGGTGGTCGAGCCCAAGCTCGCGGCCAAGGCCCCGTCGTTGAAGGATCGGGCGATCATCAACAAGACGATGCAGATCCACTTCACGCCCGGCTCCGACACGATCATGGAGGGCAGCGAGTTCGTGCTCGATGCGCTGGGCGAGACGATGGTGGCCTTCGGCGCCACCTACCTGCGGGTCGAGGGCAACACCGACGCCACCGGCGGCGCCGCGGTCAATCTCTCGCTCTCGCAGCGGCGGGCAGTGGCGGTGCGCAACTACCTGCTGCGCGAGTTCCCCTCGCTGCAGGCCGCGCGCTTCCAGACCATCGGCCATGGCGAGAGGCAGCCGGTCGCCAGCAACGAGACCGAGGCCGGACGGCAGCTCAACCGCCGTACGGACATCAAGGTCATCCTCGCGGCGCCGTGAGCGCGGTCCGCGCGCGCAAGTCGCTCACTCGACATGCCCTGGGCTGACGACCACTTCTTCGCGCTGCGCGTGCCCGTGCGGCGTTCGCGCCGGCTGCTGCTGGCAGTGGTCTCGCCGGCGCTCGTGCTCGGCGCCTGGTGCCTGCTCTCCTACGGCGGCCTGACCTCGGCCGACTTCCTGCCCTCGCCGACGCAGGTGATCAAGGGCACGCTGCAGCTCTTCATCGAGCACGACCTGGCGCTGGCGATCTGGATCTCGTCGCGTCGCATCTTGATCGCCTTCCTGCTGGCGGCGGCGGTGGCCTTTCCGCTGGGGATTCTGATGGGGGCCTTCGCGCCGATCGAGGCCGTCCTCGAGCCGATCGTGGCGCCGCTGCGCTACATGCCGATCTCGGCCTTCATTCCGCTGCTGATCCTCTGGTTCGGCATCTTCGAGGGGCAGAAGATCGCCTTCCTCTTCCTCGGCACCTTCGTCTTCCTCTTGCCGGTGGTCGTCAGCGCGATCAAGGCAGTGCCCGACGAGCTGGTGCAGACCGCCCGCACGCTGGGTGCCTCGCGCTGGCAGGTGCTCCGCACGGTGCTGGTACCGGCGGCGCTGCCGGAGATCTTCGACTCCTTCCGCGTGATGAACGCGATCGCCTGGACCTACGTCATCCTCGCCGAGGCGGTCAATCCGCAGCATGGCCTGGGCTACATGGTCGAGCTGGCGCGCACGCACAGCAAGCCCTCGTGGAGCTTCGCGGGGCTGGTGGTGATCGGCGGGATCGGGTTGCTGACCGATGCGCTGATCCGCGGCGCGTCGCGGCTGCTCTTCCGCTGGCGCGGGGCCACATGAGCGCGGCCGCCCACCCCAGCCCCAGCCCAGCCACGGCGCCCGGCATGCCGGCCGCCGGCGGTGCTGCGCCCAACACGCCCACGGCCGGCGGCTCGCTTGCAAGGCCACAGCCGAAGCTCGAGCTCGTCGACCTTCACGTCAGCTACCTCACCGCCGCCGGCGGCGCGATCGAGGCGGTCGGCGGCATCGACCTGCAGGTGCCCGACAAACCCGGTTGCGGCGAGATCGTCGTGCTCCTGGGGCCCTCGGGCTGCGGCAAGTCGACCGTGCTCAAGAGCATTGCCGGGCTGCAGCGGCCGACGCGCGGCGAGGTGCGCGCGGGCGGCGAGCCGGTGCGGGGCGTGGGCCGCGATCGCGGCATGGTCTTTCAGCAGTACACCTCCTTCGGCTGGCTGACGGTGGCGGAGAACGTCGGCTACGGGCTGCGCCTGGCGGGGGTGCCGAAGGCAGCACGCCGCGAGCAGGTCGAGCACTACCTGCAGCTCGTGGGGCTCTACGACTACCGGCAGCTCTATCCCAAGAGCCTCTCTGGCGGCATGAAGCAGCGCGTCGCCATCGCGCGCACCCTGATCAACCGCCCGCGGCTGCTCTTGATGGACGAGCCCTTCGGGGCGCTCGACCCGCAGACGCGCTGGGAGATGCAGACCCTGTTGCTGGCGATCGCGCAGCGCGAGGACGCGACGATCGTCCTGGTCACGCACGACGTCGGCGAGGCAGTCTACGTCGGCGATACCTGCTACGTGCTGACGCCGCGGCCGGCGCGCATCGTCGAGCGCCTCGAGGTGCCGAGCTTTGGCGATCGCTCCCCAGCGCTGAAGGCGGCGGCGGAGTTCCGCGCCGTCGAGCAGGCGCTCTTGGCGCGGCTCTATGCGCCCGCGTCGCGGCCGGGCGCGTGAGCAGCGCCAGCGGCCCGCCGCCCGTGACGCCGCGCAGCGCGGGGACCTACGCGCGCCGGCTCTTTCATAACGTCTACAACTACAGCCTGCTCGGCGGGGTCACGGCGGCCGCGTTGCTGACGGGGCAGTGGTGGCTGCTGGCCTTCGGGGCGGGCGCCGAGGTGCTGTGGATGCTCTACGCGCCGGGCTCGAGCGTCCTCCGGCGGCGCATCGACCGCGGGCTCGATGCGCGCGATCGCGAGCTGCTGCAGGCGCGACGGATCGCGCTGGTCGACACGCTGAGCCGGGCCGAGCGCGTGCGCTGCGAGCGGCTGATCAGCCGCGAGGCCGCGATCCGTCGCCTGGCCGAGGATAACCCGCGCTTCGAGCGGACGCTGCTGGTCGGCGAGCTGCGGCGTCTGCGGCAGATCGTCGACGACTTCGTCGAGCTAGCGGCGACGACCGCGCGTTTCCGCAGCTATCTCACGCAGCAGGATTTCGAGGCCATCGAGCACCAGGCGCGCGCCTACGAGCGCCAGGTCAGCCAGGCCGAGGGCCAGGCGCGCACGCTGGCGCAGAAGAACCTCGACGTGGTGCTGCGACGGCAGGAGCGCCTGCGCGAGATCGACGCCTTTGTCCAGCAGAGCGGCGGGCAGCTCGACCTGATCGAGAACACGCTGCACCTGCTCGGCGACCAGATCGTCTCGATGCACAGCCCAGGCGAGCTGACGCATCGCCTCGACGAGCTGGTCGACGGCGTCGAGGCCGTGCGGCAGGCGGCGGGCGTGGCCGAGCAACTGCGCGTCAGCGTAGGACAGGAGGCGTGATGGGCAGCGCAGGCGCGATGGATACGGACGCGGAGGCCAAGGGGCTGCCCGCCTGGGCCAGCGAGCTGCGCCGGCGCTACCTGCGCGGGGAGGTCTACCAGTTCATTCTGCACGGCAACGTGCACGATCTCGTGCTGCACCAGGGGCAGCCGCTGGCGCTGGACGAGTTTCTCTGCAAGGTGCTGCTGGCGCCGAGCCGCGACACCATCGCGCTCTATAACACCGCCACCGGCGTGCGCTTCGCCAAACGGCGCGAGGGCCTCGCGGGGCTCGACGAGCTGCTGCTGAGCCGCAGCCGCGAGCGCGTGCTGCCGGCCCTCGAGCGCCTGCTGCTGACCGAGAGCCGCTTCGCGCTGCTGCTCGAGTACGCCGAGATGCTGGCGCCGGCGGGTGAGCTGGCGCTCTACGGGGAGGGCGACCGCGCCGCGCTGGTGACCCTGCACCGCTGGGCCAGCCTGCCCGCGGTCGAGCGCGCGGATAACCTGATCGTGCTCTTGACGGAGCTCGCCAGCGAGCTGCATCCGCGCCTGGCCCACAATCCGCGGGTGGCCTCGATCGCGCTGCCGCTGCCGGGCCCCGCCGAGCGGCGGGCGCTGATCGCCCACCTGGCGCCGGCGCTCGACGCGGCCGCGCAGGCCACGCTGACCGAGAGCACGGCGGGCCTCAAGCTGGTGCAGATCCGCACCATCCTCGCGCCGCAGGACATCGAGTCAAACGTCGAGCAGCGCAAGCGCTACATCGCCCAGCTCCTCGGTCCGGGCGCCAGCGAGCAGCGCCTCGCGGGGCTGGCGCGCCTGACCAAGGGGATGCCGCCCGACGAGATCCGCGGCCTGGTGGCGCCGGAGCCCACCGCGGAGGCGCCGGGCGCTGGCGAGGCGATCGGCGAGATGGTGGCGCTCGTCGCGCGGCAGAAGCGCGAGCTGATCGAACGCGAGTGCGCGGGGCTGCTGCAGTTCGTCGACGCCAGGCATGGCTTCGACGCCGTCGGCGGGATGGAGGAGGTCAAGCGCGAGCTCGGGCGGGTGGCGCAGGCGATTCGCGCCGGCGACACGGCGCGCGTGCCGATGGGCTTTCTCTTCGTCGGGCCGATGGGCACCGGCAAGACCTTCGTCGCCGAGGCCTTCGCCAAGGAATCGGGACTGACGGCGGTGAAGTTCGGCAGCTTCCGCTCGAAGTGGGTCGGCGCCACCGAGGCCAACCTGCAGCGTATTCTCGACCTGCTGCCGGCGATGGGGCAGGTGCTGGTCTTCATCGATGAGGTCGACCGCGCGCTCGCCGGCGGCAATCCGGGCGCCGACGGTGGGACGGAGAGCCGCGTGATCGCGCGGCTGAAGGAGTTCATGTCCGACGGGCGCAACCGCGGGCGCATCCTCTTCGTGCTGATGACGAACCGACCCGATCTGCTCGACACCGATATCAAGCGCACCGGCCGGCTCGACCGCAAGATCCCCTTCTTCTATCCGCAGACGCCGCAGGAGGTGCAGCCGGTGCTCGGCGCGCTGATCCGACGGCATCGGCTCAGCCCCGACTTCGAGCTGGCGGCGCAGGGCGCGGCGATCCTGGAGCCGCTCGTCGGCTACTCGAACGCCGACCTCGAGGGCGTCGCGCTGCTGGCTGCGTCGCTGGCCGACTCGGCGGGGCGTCGGGACCGGCCGACGCTCGAGGACTTCCAACGGGCCGTCGGCGATTTCCTGCCGGCGCGCGACCTCGAGATGCTGACCTATATGGAGCTGCTGGCGGTCTACGAGGCCTCGAACCGCAGCATGTTGCCGGCGAAGTACGCCGCGCTGACGCCGGACGCGCTGGCCGAGCGGCTGGCGATGGCGCGGGCCAAGGTCGGCCACCGCCGCTAGGGCCGCGCCGGCGCTACTTCACGCCGAGCTGCGAGCGCAGCTCGCCCAGGGCGCGCGCGAGCTCGGCTCGCACGATCATGTAGTCCTTGGCCGCCCAGCTCGACCCGCCGATGAACTTACCGGTGAAGTTCTCGGCCCACTGCACCTCGCCGACGTCGGTGCGCCCGGCAAAGACATCCTCGAGCGCCTTGTCCTTGCGCTTGACCACCGTATCGAAGGTCTGCCGCGCGATCTCCAGCAGCCGCGCCTGTTGCTGCAGCCGCATGAAGGCGTCGCGGACCTCGAGCGCCACGCGCGACTTCAGCGCCCAGAGCTTGACGCGCAGCCGGTCGCGCTCGATCGCCACCGCTCGGAGGGTGTTGCTGCGCGTGTCGGCGGCGAGCGGCAGGTCGAAGCGCAGGCCGGCCTCGACGTAGGGCATCCGCCCGCTGAAGACCTGGCTCCAGGCGTCGCCGTAGAGCCCGCTGATATCGGGGTGCGGCAGGTTGGTCACGAGGTTGTGGCGCGCCTGCCCGCGCGTCGCCTCGCCGGTGAAGGAGGCGAGTCCGGCGTTGAGCACGAGGTCGAGCGCGGGGCGGGCGCGGTTGCCCTCCGCCGCCACCAGCAGCTCCTGCGCGCGCAGCTTCTCCCCGGCCGCGCGCACCTCCGGGCGCTTGGCGTAGGCGCGCGCGATCAGCGCCTCGAGCGAGCGGGTCTCCGGCTGCGGCTCGGGATGGTCGGTCGGGATCAGCCGCTGGTCGAGCGGCACCGAGGCGCGCTTGCCCCCATCCGTCAGGTAGATCAGCGCCAGGAGCTGGCGCTCGCCGCTGAGGATGCTGCGCACGGTGTAGGCCATGACATTGTGCTGGTTTGCCGTCAGCAGCTCGTAGGCGCGGACGATGCCCTCGGCGTTGCGCGGCCGGTTGCTGCGGGCGCGGTCGATCTGCTTCTGAAAGTAGTCCAGCCCGCCGCGCTGCAGGTTGAGCATGTCGAATTGGATGTAGAGCTCCCAGTAGGCGCGCGTCAGCTCGAGCAGCAGGTCGTCACCGACGCCTCGCGCGCTGCCGTGGGAGGCCTGATGCTCGAGCTCGGCCGCCCGCTGCGCCGCCAGCGCCGTCGGCACCCCCCAGCCGCGGAGCAGCGGTTGCGTCAGCTCGACCCCCAGGCGGTTGCGGTACTGCGGCGAGATGCTCTCGGCGTTGCGCGTGGTCCACAGCAGCTCGGACTTGGCGTTGACGCTGTAGGTCGTGCCCAGCGGGGCGACACCCCTGACACCGGCGTCGAAGGCCGGACCGGTGTTGGTGAAGCGCCCGCGCGGATCGTTGAAGGCGAAGGGCTCGCCGATGACCTCGCGCCTCATCATCGCGCCGCCGCTCAGCGTCGGCAGCCAAGCCGCGCGCGCGCTGTCCAGCAGGCGCTCGCGGTCCGTGACGTCGAGCGCCGCCTCGCGCACGCGCGGGTTGTAGCGCAGCGCGAGCTCGGCGCATTGCTTGAGCGAGAGCTTCAGCACCTGAGGCGCCGCTGGAGCGTCGCCCTTCTCTGCCTCGTCCGCTGCCGCGGCTTCAGCATGCGCCGCCGGCAGGGTAAACGGCGCGATCAGCGCGATCAGGAGGATGGCCGGCAGCGCCAGCGTACGCAGTTTCGAGCTGCTTGAAGGGCGCCGCCGTGGATCCCGTCGCGCTGGCATCATCGGAGCCTTCTTAGAGGGGCGAGGGGAGCGACGAAGGGGGCGGTCCGTCCGGCCGGGAGTTCCGTGCCCTAGGCGCTCCGGGGCCCCGCGCGCGTCCAGCGCTGCCGCTCGCAGCATGTTCTCGCGCGCCTGCGGTAACTCTATCGGCTGCCGCCCGCTGCCGCCTTCCGCTGCTGCGGTGCCGCCTGCGCTGCCTGCGCCTGCGCGATCGCCCTCAGCCCTTGCTGCACATGGTCGGTCAGCTGGTTCTCGAGGCTGGCTCCGAGGCCATGCAGGTGGGTCAGCGGCGCTAGCGCGGCCCAGCGCGTACCCAGGTCAGCCACGGAATGCACAACCGGCGCGACGTTGAGCGCCAGGTGGGCCCCGAGGAAGTCAGCAAGTCCGAGCTGCGGTTCGCGCCCCTCTCGGCCGGCCGCCACGCGCTCGGCCGCCCAGCGAAAGACCGGCGGGACCACGACCACGGCCGCTGCGACGATAGCGAAGCCGGAGGCGATACTGAGCACCGCCGAGCCGAGGCCCGCGAAGGCGGCGCCGATGTGCGTCGGAGAGAGCACGAAGGTGCCGGCAAAGACGCTCAAAGCGATGACGGCCGGAACCGCCATGATAGCCCACTCCTTGAATTCCCGACCGCGAATAGGAATAGCGGCCCGCGGGCTTCCAGAACTGCGGGCCTGGTGGTTTAGCGCCTGCTCCGACAGCGGGGTCCATTGCCGGGAGGAGAGCCGGGCTGCGGACGGCGCCGGGGCCTGGTTTGCGTCTGTCGCGTGCTGCCGGCTGGGTGCTTTTCGTGTCGCGCTTCCGCCACCGAAGGGACTGCGGGCAGAAGCCTGCCCGGCGGCAAGGCTAGCGCTGAGGAGACACGCGAGGGCGACGGCGCCAACCCCGACGCGGGCCCGCCGATGACCGAATGACTGCTTGCGCATGGGCTCGCTCCTCATCATGAGCTGGATCCGGAAGCTGTGGCCGCTGTCGGGGCGGGGCCAGCCGGCGGTGGCCCCGTCGAGCTTGGCGCCGAGGCTCTCGGGCTCGGCTGCGTCAGCGTAGCAGCAAGGCTCTTCAGGCCCCCGCTGGCGAGCGCGCTTCCCTTCGCAGCCAAGGCCTTGAGGTGCGGCAGCGTGACCTGCTTGTGCGTGGCGAGCGCGCTGCGATAGGCGTCCCACCAATCGCTCGCGCCGCCGCCCTCCGCACCAGCGCCTGCTCGGGAGGCCCTCCAGGCGTCCAGCGCGGGCGGCAGGTAGACTGCCCCGGCCACGGCGACGGCCACGCCGGCCGCCAGCTTGACCAGGGGCCAGACGGGCAGGATCTGAAAGGCCACGAGACCAACGGCCGCACCGGCGACCCACTTGAGCATCAGCGTGTGCTCGATCTGGGCGGTCGGGCGGTTGGGCTGCCTGCGGCGCTCATAGCGCGTGAGGCGCCGAAGGTGTCGCTCCGCCATTGAGGTTGAAGGCGAGGCCTTCGCCCAGGCCTTAGTCGTGGCCAAGCGGGCGGCGACACGCGGACCCCATGCGGCTCCGGGCGCAGAAGGCTTCGATCGTGAGGCCGCTGGAGCCCGCTTGAGCTGTGCACCGGCCGGCGGTGCCGGTTTCCGTCCGGCCGCCAGCGCAGGTCCGGAGGCCAGCACGATTGCGGCCGCCAGCAGATGGGTTGCGAGTCGTCTCTTCATCGCTCTCCGCCTCGCTTTCGCCCGCTCCGAGCCTCGCAGGCAGGTGCACTATGCCACGGAGGAGGCCAGGCAACCAGCGCCTCGCACAACCCGCCCGCTTGCCAGGGAAGCAAGGGGTGTACCGCGCCGCCGCGCACCGGGCGAGGCGACGAAGTGGCCTGATCCCCTCCGCTTCCCTCGGCTGCCCCGACGCGGCGCGCGTCCGGCCGGCTAGTCGGCTGGCCGATCGTTTGGGCCGCCGCCGAGCGAGGGTCCGAATATCGGAGCAGCGGGTCGCTCCGCAGCGTCTTGCCGGCGCTGCAGCCTGAGCTCAGGATCTCGCTTCGGCGATCCATCCCTCAGCTCCGGTAGCGCAGCAGGTAGGCGACCTCGCGCGCGGGGCCACCGCGCTTGGAGACCTCGAGGATCAGCGCGCCGTTATCGCTGCCGCTGCAGGGCGCGAAGGTCGGCATGTCGATCATCACGCTCTTCGACTGGCCGTTGGCCACCGTGACGGCCGGCGCGCGGTACTCTTGCTTGTCGTCGGCGCAGACGAAGCGCGCTTCCAGCTCGACCTCGACGCCCGGCGGCGCGTTCATCACCTGCAAGGAGATCAGCGGATCGAGGAAGCAGACGCCGTCCTCGACGGGGATGCGGTAGCGGTCGGGCCCGCCGTCGGCGCGCTCGGTCGGTGGCTCGGCGTGGCGGCGCGTGTCGGAGAGGATGCGGCCGCTGACGCTGCCGCCGCTGCTGTCGCAGTCGCCGATCGGCGCGAGCTGGCGCTCGGCGAGGTCGTCCTGAGCCTCGCAGCCATTGCTCGGCTCACCGTCGACATCATAGGCCGTGCCGCGACAGACGAGGCCGCAGCGATTGCCCTCGCAGATGCGCATGGTCGTGGCGTCGTCGGGGCCCGGACAGCGGTAGGCGCATTGGCCGCAGCTATCGACGGTGTCCGTGCGGCAGATGTTGAGCTCCTGCGGCGCGGGCGCGGGCGCGGGCGTCGCGGCGACGCTGGCGTCTTGGCCGAAGCCGACATTCGGATCGACGGCGTTTTCCGAGCCCGGCTCACAGGCCATCAGGCCTAGCAGCGCTGCCAGCAGCGCCAGAGCCAAGGCTCGGGCCTGGTCGCCTCCAAGCGCCCGCAGCGCAGTGACCAGCCCTTGAACGACCAGTCGTGGAGCGACGAGTCCTTGAGCTGCCGGCAGTTGAGCTACGAAGCGTCGCATGGTCCTCATCGGGCCGGAGGGCGTCGCCAGGCGCTGCGGCGCCGGATCGTGCTCTGCGGCCGTGCCCCGGTAATGCAAGCCCTGGGCCGGCCGGTAGACCGGCATAAAGCCATTTAATCTCAGCGACAGCGACGGTGACCTCGGTGGCCCGCCTGCTGGCCACGGGCTGGCGGATCCAGTCGCGCCGCGCCCAGCGGCCGCGGCGGCCGGCTTGTTCGCGCGCCTGCCCTGCCATAGAGTGCGCGCCGTGCCGTCTTTTGCCGTCAGGCGCTGGGTCGCTCCATGGCTGCTGGTCGCCCTCGGCCTGGGCCCCGCCAGCGCCGCGCCCGGCGGCCAGCCGCTGACGCTCGAGCGAGCCGTCGCGCTGGCCCTCGCGCGGGCGCCCGAGCTGAGGGCCGCGGCGCTGGCCCGCGCGGAGGCCGAGGCGCGCCTGGCGCAGACGCGGGCGACGGCGTGGCCGCGCGCCGTGGCCGAGGCGAGCTACTCGCCGCATTGGCCGATCAACGAGATCCGCCTGCCGGCGACGGCCGCCGGTCCGACCTTGACCCCTCGCGCGGTCGACGATGTCCATCGCTATCAGCTCAACCTGACGATCAGCGAGCGGCTCCTCGATCTCAGCCGCGGTGGCCGTGAGGCGGCGGCGGCCGAGGGCGTGAGCCAGAGCGCGGCGGCAGGCGAGCTGGCGGCGGCCCGGCTCGCCTTCGCCGTGCGTGTGGCCTTTCTTGGCGCGCTCTTCGCGCGCGACGTCTGCCGCATCGCCGACGAATCGTTGGCGCAGGCACGGCGCGAGGCCGAGCGCGCCGCGCTGCGGCTGAGCGCGGGCGCGGGCACGCAGGTGGGGCTGGCGCAGGCGCGCGTACGCGTGGCCGAGCTGCTGGCCGAGCGACGCCGCGCCGAGGTGCAGCAGGTGCAGCAGCAGCGCACCCTGGCCAACTTGCTGGGCCTGGCCACCGCCCCACCGCTGGCGGGCGCGCTGGAGCAGTGGTCGGGGGTGCGCGTGGCGGTGCGGGGCGCGGCGCCGCCCCGCGAGGCCCCGCCACCGGTGCGGCAGCTTCGCGCGGCCCAGCGCGCCGCGGCCCACCTGGCGCGGAGCCAGGCGCGCACCTTCTTGCCCACGCTCAGCCTCGCCGCGAGCGCCGGCCTACGCTACCCACGGGCCTTGGCGCTCGAGTTCGGGCCCGTGCTCGAGGGCGCGCTGGTCCTGAGCTGGGAGGCCTTCGACAGCGGCTTGCGGCGGGCGCGCGTGCGCGAGGGTGAGCAGCAGGCGGCGCGCCTCGGCGCTCAGGCGGAGGCCACCGCCGAGGCGCTGGCGCGCGAGCTGATCGACGTCGAGGCGCGCGCGGCGAGCGCCGCGGCGGACCTCAGCTCGGCGCGCGAGATCCTGCGACAGAACGAGGTCTACCTCCGCGTGGCGCGCGCCGCGGTCGAGGTCGGCAGCGGCACCGACCTCGATGTCCACCAGGCGCAGCTCGCGCTCGATCGCAGCCGAATCGCGATCCAGCGCGCGCGCTTCGAGGCGGCCCTGGCCGAGGCGCAGCGCCTCTTGGTCTGGGGCCGGGTGCGGCTCCCCGCCGCCGCTGAGACTCCTGAGGCTCGCCTCGAGCCATGAAACGCAGCCAGCCATGAAACGCGTCAAATCATGAAACGCATGCTCGTAATCTTCGCCCTGCTGGTGATCGGGCTCAGCCTCGGCTTCGCGATCAAGCTGCGCGCGCAGCGCCGCGCGGCGCTGGCGCCGGTGGGCAGCAGCGCCGTGATCGAGGGCACGGAGGCCGATGTGGTGGCGCGCCTCGCCGCGCGGATCGCCGACATCGCCGTCGTCGAGGGCGAGAGTGTTCGTGCCGGGCAGCGCCTGGTCCGGCTCGATTGCCGGGAGCAGCAGGCCAGCCTGCAGGCGGCGCAGGCGCAGCTCGCGGCCGCCGATGGCCAGGCCGCGGCAGCGCAGGCCGAGGTCGTGGGGGCGCTGGCGACCTCGCAGGCCGCTCGGGCCAGCGCCAGCGCCAGCGGCGCGCAGTCGCGGGCGCTCAGCGCCAGCCGCGCCGAGAGCACGCGCCAGGCCGCGCGCATCGGTCAGCTCCAGGGGGAGGGTGGCGCTACGGTGATGGAGCTCGACCGGATCAGCACGCGTGTCACCGAATTGGACGAGCAGCTCGGCGCCCTGCAGGCGCAACAGCAGGCGGCGCGCGGTCAGGCGGCGGCGGCGGCGGCGCGCGCACAGGCCGTGCGCAAGCGGGCCGAGGCGGCGCTGGCCGCGGTGGGCGCGGCGCGGGCGAATGTCCAGCGCGCCCAGACCTTGGTCGAGGAATGCGAGCTGCGCGCGCCGATCGACGGGCTGGTGCAGACGCGCGCCTTCGAGCCCGGAGAGCTGGCGCTGCCCGGCAGTCGGATCTTGACGATCGTGCGCCTCGATCCCGTCGAGGCGGTGTTCTTCGTGCCCAACCGCGAGCTCGCGGCCGCGGTCGCCGGCAAGCGCGTGACCGTGCGCGCCGATGCGTATCCAGGGCAGGCCTTCGCCGGCAGGATTCGTCGCGTCGCCGCGCAGGCCGAGTTCACGCCGCGCAACGTGCAGACGCGCGAGGATCGCGATCGGCTGGTCTACGCGGTGACCGCCGAGCTGCCCAACCCCGGTCAGCGCCTGCGGCCTGGGATGCCCGTCGAGGTGACGATCGATGGCACGCAGGGCGGTGGTGGCGGGCGCGGGCCTTGAGCGAAACCGCGACCGGGGCCCCCGTCCTGCAGGCGGAGGGGCTCGTGCGGCGCTTCGGCGCGGTGACGGCGCTCGACTGTCTCTCGTTGACGGTCGAGGCCGGCGAGCTCTTCGGCCTGGTGGGGCCCGACGGCGCGGGCAAGACCACGGCGATGCGGATCTTCGCCGGCATGATCGGCAGCGACGAGGGCCGCGTGCGCGTGCTCGATCAGGCGCCGACCAGCCGCGACCAGGCGCTGCGGCGCGCCATCGGCTACATGCCGCAGCAATACAGTCTCTACGGCGATCTGAGCGTCGACGAGAACCTGCGCTTCTTCGCGCGGATGTTCTGTCTCTCTCGCGCGGACTTCCGCGCGCGTCGCGAGCGTTTGCTCGCGCTGACGCGCCTCGAGCGCTTCGCCACGCGCCGCGCGGAGCAGCTCTCGGGGGGGATGTACAAGAAGCTGGCCCTCGCCTGCGCGCTGCTGCCGGAGCCGCGGCTGCTCCTGCTCGACGAGCCGACGAACGGCGTCGACCCGGTCAGTCGTCGCGAGCTCTGGGCGCTGCTCTTCGAGCTGACGGCGCAGGGCATCGCGGTCTTGGTCACCACGCCCTATATGGACGAGGCGGCGCGCTGCCACCGCGTCGCGCTGATCGACCAGGGGCGCACCTTGCTGCTCGGGCGCCCCGAGGCGTTGCTGGCAGCCTTCGCCGAGCCGGTCTACGAGCTGGACGCCGCGGACGATGTGGCAGGGCTAGAGGGCTGGGTCGCGGCGCTGCCGCAGGTCTGTGCCGTCTCCGTGGCCGGTGGCCGACTGCGCGTGGTCTTGAGCACGGCCGACGACGCGGCGGTGCTCAAGGCCTTCCGCGCCCGCGGGTTGAGCGCGCGTCGCGTCGCGCCGGACTTCGAGGATCTCTTCCTGGCGCAGACCGCCAGCTCCGGCTCCAAGCCGCCCTCCGATCGGCTATAGTGCGCGCCACGTCGAGACGACCCCGCCGAGGGGCTCGGGGCGTTTAGCAATCACGTCCTAGGCCGCGCTGCGCGTGCCTGGAGGGAGGTCGAAGATGGCCGTCGATCGCATCGTGTTAGCCGTGGCTGGTAGCTTCATTCTGGCGAGCGTGGCCTTGTCGCAGCTCCATAGCCTGCATTGGCTCTGGTTCACGGGCTTCGTCGGCGCCAATATGCTCCAGGCGTCGTTCACCGGCTTCTGCCCGATGGCCAAGATCCTCAAGGCGCTGGGCGCGCGCCCAGGCGCGGCCTTCGAGTAGGCGCGGGCGAGGACCCTGCCATGAAGGCCTACCCCAAGCTCGAGGCGCACTTCGGTCGCATCGGTCGCCTGGCGGCGGTCGAGGGGCTGCTGCACTGGGACACCGAGACCATGCTGCCGCCCGGCGCGGCAGCCGATCGCGGCGAGCAGCTCGCCGCGCTGCGCACCGTGTTGCATGAGCTCGAGACGGCGCCGCAGCTCCCCGAGCTGCTCGATCGCGCGGCCGACGAGGCCCTCGATGATTGGCAGCGCGCCAACCTCCACGAGATGCGTCGGCGCGTGCGGCACCAACAGGGCGTGCCGGCGCCGCTGGTCGCCGCGCTGGCCCGTGCGGGCACCGAATGCGTCGTCGCCTGGCGTGAGGCACGCGCGCGCGACGACTTCGCCGCGCTGCTGCCGCGCTTCGAGCGCGTGGTGGCGCTGGTGCGTGAGCGCGCCACGGCCAAGGGCGAGCTGCTGCGGATGGCCCCCTACGACGCGCTGCTCGACGAGTACGAGCCCGGGCTGCACGCTGTCCTGGTCGACGAGGTCTTCGACGCGCTGGCCAGCTTCCTGCCACAGCTGATCGCGTCAGTGATCGAGCGCCAGGCAGCGCAGCCGGCGCCCATGCCCTGGCCGGTCAGCTTTCCGATCGAGCGCCAGCGCGTGTTGGCGGAGCGCGTGATGACGGCGCTCGGCTTCGACAGCCAGCGCGGACGGCTCGATCGCAGCGCGCATCCCTTCTGCGGCGGCAGCGGCGGCGACGACGTGCGGATCACCGCCCGCTGGCGTGAGGATAGCTTCGTCGAGGGACTGCAGGCGGTCGCCCACGAGACGGGTCATGCGCTCTACGAGCAGGGGTTGCCGGCGGCCTGGCGCTTTCAGCCGGTGGGGCAGGCCCGCGGCATGATGCTGCACGAGAGCCAGTCGCTGCTGGTCGAAATGCAGGCCTGTCGTAGTCGGCCCTTCTTGAGCTGGCTGGCCCCGCAGCTCGGCGCGCTCTTTGGCGCTGGGCCCGCGGGCGTCGGTGGCGCCAGCCCCTGGTCTGTCGACAACCTCGAGCGCGTCTATCGGCGCGTCGCGCGCAGCCTGATTCGGGTCGATGCCGACGAGGTCACCTATCCGGCGCATGTGATCCTGCGCTACCGCCTCGAGCGCGCGCTGCTCAGCGGCGCCCTGCCGCCGCGCGCGCTGCCGGCCGCCTGGCGCGACGGGATGCAGGAGCTGGTCGGCGTCGCGCCACCCGACGATCGGCAGGGCTGCCTGCAGGACATCCACTGGATGGATGGCACCTTCGGCTACTTCCCGACCTACACGCTGGGCGCGATCGCCGCCGCGCAGCTGCACGAGGCGGCGATGCTCGCCGAGCCTGGGCTGCCTGCGGCCATCGCCGTGGGCGACTTCCAGCCGCTGCTCGATTGGCTGCGAGCCAACGTCCATGCGCACGCCTCGCGTCTCAGTGGTGAGGCGCTCTTGCAGGCGGCGACGGGCCGCGGCCTCGAGGTCGGCTGCTTCCGCACCCATCTCGAGCGCCGCTATCTCGGCTAGCACTGCGGGCCGCCAGCGCTCGTGGCTTCGCCGAGGTGCGCGCGCAGGTAGGCCGCGGTCGGCGCGTCGGGGTGATCGAGCAGGCCGTCGCGCGGACCCTGATAGAGCACGGTGCCGCCGGCTGCGCCGCCGCCCGGGCCCAGGTCGATGATCCAATCGGCGCTGGCGATCACGTCGAGGTTGTGCTCGATCACCACCACGCTGTCACCGCGCGCCACCAGCCGCTGCAACACCAGCAGCAGCTTGCGCAGGTCCTCGAGGTGGAGCCCCGTCGACGGCTCATCCAGCAGGTAGATCGCCTGGCGGCTGCCCTCCTTTTGCAGCTCCTCGACCAGCTTGATCCGCTGGGCCTCGCCACCGCTCAAGCTATGACTCGGCTGCCCGAGCGGCAGATAGTCGAGGCCCACGTCACAGAGCAGCGCCAGGCCGCGGCGCAGCCTGGGCAAGGCGCTGAACACCTCCACGGCCTGGGCGGCGGTCAGCGCGAGCACCTCGGCGATCGAGAGGCCCCGGTAGCGCACCTGCAGCGTCTCGCTGCTGTAGCGTCGGCCGCCGCAGTCCTCACAGCCAACGCTGACGTCAGGCAGAAAGCTCATCTCGTGGCGGACCTGACCCTGACCACGACAGCGCTCGCAGCGCCCGCCACGCACGTTGAAGCTGAAGTGGCCGGGTCGGTAGCCGCGCGCGCGCGCCTCGGGCAGGCCGGCGAAGAGGCGCCTGATCTCGTCGTGCAGCCCGACGTAGGTCGCGGGTGTGCTCGCTGGCGTGCGCCCGATCGGGCTCTGATCGATCTCGCGCACCATATGCACCAGCGCGGCGCCCTCGAGCGCGCCGCTCAAGGGCGGCCCTCCGGCGTGAACGCGACGCAGCCCCGTCGCGAGCACATCGCGCACCAGGCTGCTCTTGCCGCTGCCGCTGACGCCCGTGACCACCGTCAATCGGCCGAGCGGCACGGTGACATCGACGCCCTGCAGGTTGTGATGGCGCACCCCGCTCAGCTCGAGGCGCGGCGTTTGCGGCGTCACCGCGCGCCCCTCGTAGACCGCACGCGCGCGCCCGCCCAGCCGTAGGCTGCGCGCCGTCAGCGAGTCGGACTTGGCGAGCACCGCCGCGCCAGGGCCCGCGGCCATCAGTCGCCCCCCTGCGCGCCCGCCGCCGGGTCCCAGCTCGATCAGGTGATCCGCTCGGCGAATCGTCTCTTCGTCATGCTCCACGACCACGACGCTGTTGCCCCGCACGACGAGCTGCCGCAGCGTCTTGAGCAGGCGCGCCGTATCGATCGGATGCAGCCCGATCGTCGGCTCATCGAGCACGTAGAGCACCCCGCGCAGCTCGGCGCTGAGCTGCGCGGCGAGGCGCACGCGCTGGGCCTCCCCGCCGCTCAGCGTCGGCGCACCGCGGTCGAGCGTTAGGTAATCGAGCCCGACCTCGAGCAAGAAGGCGCAGCGTGCGTCGAGCTCGCGCAGCGCGGCCGTCGCGATCGTGCGCTCGCGCGGGCTGAGCGCCAGGCCGGCAAGGAACGCCCGCAGCTCGCCCGCCGTCGACGCCGTGGCCTCGGCAATCGAGCGCTCGCCCAGTCGCACGGCCAGCGCCGCCGGTTGCAGGCGCGTCCCGGCACAAGCGCGGCACCTTGCCTCCGCGCGCCCGCCGGCTGCACGATCCGCAGGCCGGCTCCTGCCTCGCGCCGCCTTGGTGCCCCGCGCCGGCTGCTCTGGTGCGCTCCCCGTGCCGTGGCAGTGCGGGCAGGCCCCGACGCCGCCGGAGAAGCTGAAGAGGCGCGGATCGGGTGCCTCGTAGCCCAGCCCACACTGGCCGCAGCTCCGCTCCAGGCTGTAGGTGCGTGGCGAGGGCTCGCGCGTGACCTCGCTCTCCTCGGCGGTCCTCGGCAGCACGGCCACCGTGCCGCCGCTCAGCGCGAGCGCCTGCCCGATCGCCTCGCGCAGCGCGCTCGAGGCGCGCGCGCCGACCTCGAACTCCCCGAGCACGTAGTCGAGGTCATGCGCACGAAAGCGCGCCAGGCGTGGCCGGGGCTCGAGGGCGACCACGACCCCGTCAACGCGAATTCGCTCCTGTCCGAGCGCGACGGCCCGCTGCAGCACCTCCTCGTGGAGGCCCTTGCGGCCGCGGATCATCGGCGCCAGCAGCAGCACTGCGCTCCCGGCGTGCGCGGCGACGAGCTGGTCCTCGAGGTCGGCCGCCTGCAGCCCGCTGACGCGCGCGCCACAGCGGTGGCAATGCTGCACGCCGATGCGAGCCCAGAGCAGGCGCAGGTAGTGATAGATCTCCGTCACCGTGGCGACGGTGCTCTGAGGCCCGCCGCGCGCGGTGCGCTGGCTGATCGCCACCGTCGGCGGCACGCCGAGCAGCTCGTCGAGATTCGGCCGGCCGAGCTGGGCGACGTATTGCCGCGCGTAGGGGCTCAGGCAGTCGACGAAGCGGCGCTGCCCCTCGGCGAAAAGCACGTCGAAGGCCAGGCTGCTCTTGCCGCTGCCGCTGGGGCCGGTGATCACCACCAGCGCGTCGCGCGGCAGGCGCAGGTCGAGGTTGGCGAGGTTATGTACGCGCGCGCCGCGAAGCACGATGTCCTCGGGCGCGAGCGGCTGCTGCGGCGCCGGCTGCGACTCACCCGGCTGCGACTCACCCGGCTGCGACTCACCCGGCTGCGACTCACCCGGCTGCGATCGGTCGCGGGGTGGCGAGCGCAGGGCGGCGGGCGCCGCTAGCCTTGCCTCTGCGGCCAGGTAGCGCCCGGTGTGGCTGCCAGGCGTGGCGGCGAGGTCCGCGGGACTTCCTGCAGCGACGAGCCTGCCGCCTGCCGCGCCGCCCTCGGGGCCGAGGTCGATCACCCAATCAGCGGCGGCGATTACGTCCAGGTGGTGTTCGATCACCACCACCGTGTTGCCGAGCGCGACCAGCGCGTGGAGGTTGTCGATCAACCGCGCCACGTCACTGACGTGGAGGCCCGTCGTCGGCTCGTCGAGCAGGAAGAGCGTATTCTGGCTGCGGTGCAGCGCCAGGTGCGCGGCTAGCTTGAGCCGCTGGCTCTCGCCGCCGCTCAGCGTGTTGAGCGGCTGTCCGAGCCCCAGGTAACCGAGCCCGACCGTGCTGAGCGCGCTCAGCCGCGCGGCAACCGCTGGCGTCTCGGCGAAGCAGAGCACGGCCTCGTCGACCGTCAGCGCCAGCACCTCGTGGATCGAGCGGCCGTCGAGCGTGACGGCGAGCACCTCCTCCTGGAAGCGCCGCCCACCGCACTTCTCGCACTGCACGAAGCAATCGGCGAGAAACTGCATCTCAATGCGCTCGAAGCCGTTCCCCTCGCAGGCCGGGCAGCGCCCGCCCGCCACGTTGAAGCTGAAGCTCGCCGCGCTCAGCCCCCGCGCCCGGGCCGCGGGCAGCGCGGCGAAGCGCTGGCGGATCGCGTCGTAGGCCTTGACGTAGGTCGCTGGGTTCGAGCGAGGCGTCGTGCCCACGGGCCCTTGATCGATCAGCACCACGTCGTTCAGGGCCGCGCCGCCTTCGATCGCGGCGCAGCGTCCCGGCAGCTCGGTCGGTCGACCGCGCTGGCGCAGCAGTCCACGGTAGAGCACCGTCTCGACCAGCGTCGACTTCCCCGAGCCGCTAACCCCGCTGACGACGGTCAGCGCGTTGAGCGGAAGCCTGACGTCGAGACCGGCGAGGTTGTGCTCACGGGCGTCGCGCACCACCAGGGCGGGCGAGGCTTGAAGCTGCGCGGGGTCGAGCTGGCGCCTGGGTGGCGGGCGCTGAGCCGCAGGCGCGTCGCGCGCGGAATACGCGGGATAGAGGTGCCGTGCCGTGGCCGAGACGGCGCGGGCCGCGGCCAGCGCGCCGGGCGGGCCGGCGAACACGACCTGGCCGCCGGCGGCGCCGGGGCCGGGGCCGAGGTCGATCACATGATCCGCGCTGCGGATGATCGCCGGGTCATGCTCGACGATCACGATCGTGTTGCGGTTGGCGCGCAGCCGCTCGAGGATCGCCAGCAGGCGGGCGTTGTCGCGCGCGTGCAGGCCGACCGAGGGCTCGTCCAGCACGTAGAGCGTGTTGACCAAGGCGCTGCCGATCGCGGTCGTCAGGTTGACGCGCTGCACCTCGCCGCCGCTGAGGGTGCGCGATTGCCGATCGAGCGTCAGGTAGCCCACGCCGACCTCACAGAGGTAGCGCAGCCGCGCCCGGATCTCGCGCAGCACCGGCGCCGCCAGCGCCTGCTGCTCGGGCGATAGCGCGACTTGATCGCAGAAGCGGGCGGCCTGCTCGAGGCTCAGCGCATAGACCTCCGGCAGCGTGCGCGCGCCGAGGCGAAAGAGGCGCGCATAGGGTCGCAGGCGCGTCCGGTCGCAGCTCGGGCAAGGATGATAGGCGCGGTAGCGCGAGAGCAGGACGCGCACGTGCATCTTGTAGGTGCGTCGCTCGAGCCAGCGGAACCAGCCGCGCAGCCCGGCCCAGCGCTGGCTGCGGTCGCCCTCGATGACATAGGCGCGCTGCTGCGCGGGCAGCGCCTCCCAGGGCTGATCGAGCGGGATGGCCTGCCGCGCGCAGGCGCGGCGCAGCTCGCGGCGCTCGCGCGTCGTGCTCGCCGTCGACCAGGGCCGGATCGCCCCCGCGGCCAACGAGAGCCGCGGATCAGGAATCGCGAGCTCGAGGTCGAGGCCGACGATGGCGCCGAAGCCGTTGCAGTCGGGGCAGGCCCCGAGCGGGGAGTTGTAGGAGAAATGATTGGGGAGCGGCTCCGGGTAGCTCAGGTCGCAGGCCGCGCAGTGTCTTCCGCGGCTGAAGCGCAGCGCCGCGCCTCCGCCCGCGGCGTCGAGCAGCCGCACGCTGGCGCGCCCGCGTCCGCGGTCGAGCGCGTCTCGCAGGCCCTCAGCGAGCCGTGTGCGCTGCGCCTCGTCCAGCCGCAGGCGGTCGGTCACGACCTCGATCGCCTCTCCCTTGAGCTGGCGGGCCAGGCGCGGCTCCGAGGCCGCGTCCTGCTCGAGCGCGGCGTCGCCGATCCAGAGCCGATGAAAGCCCTCGCTCCGCAACCAGCTCAGCGCGACCGCCGTCGCCTTGATCGTGCGACAGGGCGGCAGCGCGAAGGTGAGCGCCGCGCGCTTTCCGGCGTGCTCCGCCAGCAAGCGGGCGGCGAGCTGCGGTGCCTCGTCGCTGCGGACGGGCTCGCCGCAGCCGCTGCAATGCAGCACGGCGGCGTGGGCCCACAGCAGCTTGAAGAAGTCCGCCAGCTCGGTGACCGTGCCGACGGTCGAACGCGACGATTTGATCGCGTTCTTCTGATCGACGGCCACGGCTGGAAGCACGCCCTCGATGCGCTCGACCGCGGGCCGGTCCATCCGGTCCATGAACTGTCGCGCGAAGGGGCTGAAGCTCTCCACGTAGCGCCGCTGCCCCTCGGCATAGAGCGTGTCGAAGGCGAGCGAGGATTTTCCAGAGCCGCTGACGCCGGTGACGGCGGTGATCGCGCCGAGGGGGAAGGCGACGTCGATGTTGCGCAAATTGTGCTGACGCGCGCCGATCACGTGAATCGCCTCGGCGCGCGCTGCCGATGCCCGCCCGGCCGATGCCGGTCCCGCCTTGGTTGCGGGGGCGTTCGAGGGCTTGCGGGTTGGGGCGTGTTTGGGCGCGGCCACGGCGATGGCTACCTGCTCAGAGGCTGCGAGTCTGGCATGCGCGCGCCAGCGCGGCACGCGCGAAAGCCCAATGGTCGATTGGCGCTCCTGCGAAGGCGATGCGATACAATCACTGGACCGGCGGAACCCTTTGGTCGCGGCGGCCCGACGGCGCGGGCGACCCGGTGTGGCTTCGCGTTTCCTTGCCGGCGGTCAGGAGGCGGCAGCGATGGGTGGTGGGCACGGCGCGGTCGAGTTCGAGTTTGTTGACGGCAAGGGCTTTGTGCTCACGCCGCAAGCGGTGCCGGTGATCCTCAAGCACCTGGCTCAGGGCGAGACGGCGGCGGCGGCCGACCTCTATGCCCAAAGCGGTGAGGACCTCGCGCCCGCCCTGATGGCGGAGGCGAAGATCGCCGGCTCGACCACGCGTCAGGCGATGGCCGAGATGTTCGCCCTCGCGCGCGACTTCAGCCGCGCCAGCGAGCTCTTTCAGGCGCTCGGCAACCGCGAGCGCGCGGCCGAGCTGGCCGAGAAGAGCTACGACACGAGCAAGGCGGCGCGGCTCTTTCGCTCGGCCGGCCACTCCGAGCGCGCTGCCGTGCTCTTCGAGCGCGGCGGGGAGTTTGCCCGCGCCGCGGCCGCCTACCTCGAGCTCAGGCAGCCGGAGGCCGCGGCCCGCTGCCTCGAGCAAGCAGGGCGTAGCGTCGAGGCGGCGCAGCTCTGGATCAGCCTCAAGCAGCCGGCCCACGCGATCGAGGTGCTGCAGAAGCTGCCGCCGACGCATCAGGAGGCGGTGCGAGCGACGCTCCTGCTCGGCGAGCTCCTTGCCGCGACGCCGCAGCGGCAGCAGGCGCTCCGCCACTACGTCGCGCTGGCCAACGCGCGCCCCTGTGGTCAGGACACCGCCGAGGTCTACTACCGCCTCGGGCGGGAGCTCCTCGCGCTGGGGATGCGGGACACGGCGCGCCAGGTGCTCGAGCGGCTGGTGGCGACCCGACTGCGCTATCGTGACGCTGAAGCGCTCCTGGCGGCCTGTTCTGACGCCCCCGCGGCGCCCCCGGCCAAGCCTATCGCAGCGCGCCCGCCGCCGCTCTCGCCGGCTGCCGTCGCCGTCGCGGCGCGCCCGCCCGGGCAACCGCCCTCGCTGCCCTCGCCGACCCTCGATTTTCCGATCGTCGTCGATTCCGAGGCCTCGATGGTCAGTCCCCTGCGTCGCGGCCTGACCCACCTCGGCCGGCTCGACCTGTTTCAGGACCTCACGCTCGAGGACACGCGCGCGCTCTATGAGCTGTCTCAGGAGCAGCACTTCGCCGACGGACAGGTGATCATCGAGCAGGGCCAGCCGGGGCGAGCGCTGCATATCATCACCAGCGGCCAGGTCGCCGTGGTCCGCGTCCAGGGCGACGGGAGAAGCGTCCACCTCGCGGCCCTGGCAGAGGGCGCGTGCGTCGGCGAGATGGCGCTGATCGACCACGGGCCGACGTCGGCCAACGTGGTGGCCAAGGGCGCGACGACGACCCTGGCCGTGACGCGCCAGCGCTTCGATCAGTTCATCCAGACCAACGACCGCGCGGCGCTGCGCATCTACCGCGCCTTCGTCAAGCTGCTGGCCCATCGCCTGCGCGACGTCAACGAGCGCCAGCGCTAGCCGTCCGTTGATCGATTGCGGTTCAACGGGCTGCTAAGGGCGCGCCCTCAGCGCGGCGGTGTGGCTGTGGCGGCCAGCGACGCCAGGACCGGGTCCGCGAAAAGGGCGGCCAGCGGCGCGGAGGGCAGGCCGACGGCTGCCGTCCGCGCGAGCAGGGTGCGCCGGCGGCGATCCAGCGCCCCGGCGAGGCTCGGACTCCTCGCGTCGTCGAACTCGCTGCGATAGGGCTCCACGCAGCTGAGCAGCAGCGTCGCCTCGACCGCGCGTGCTGCGTCCGAACGCGCCTCCCAGAGCTCGGCAAGCCAGAGGCGCAACGCCTCGGGCAGGTGGCCACGCGGGTCGGTGCCGCCGAGCAGTCGCTCGAGCGACGAAGGTGGCGCGCCCTTGGCCGCGGCGCGCTCGCCGGGGAGGCTGGCGACGGTCCAGACGCGCCCGTGCTTCCCGAGCTCGCGTCCGGCGAGCTGCTCCTGGGTCACCGCCAGGGCCGCGCGCAGCGGCGACCCGTCCTGTGCGTCCTGTGCATCCTCTGCGTCCTGCGCGCGCGCGAGCGCCGCGCCGACGAACGCGCGCAGGGCGAGCAGGGCGGCGTCCTTAGGGTGCGCCGGCGTGAAGACCGAGATATGGGTCGCGCGACCATCGGGGCCGTCGAGCAGCGTCGTCGAGCGTCCGACCCCTGGCGCGTCGGCCTCCGGATAACCCCGGCCCACGCGGAGATCCCAGCTCAGCCGGCCGTCAAGGCTGGCCACGAGCGTGGCCGCGCCGCCCGTAAGCCGGACCTGGACCGTCGCGCGCTCAGGCTGGTCACGCGCCACCGTCGGAGAGTGCGCCCCGTGGGCTCGCAGCACCTCGTCGAGCCGGCGGGCGAGGGGCTGCGCCGCGTAGCGCTCGGCGAGGGCCGCCGCCGGGGCCTTGTCGACGCCGGCGCTGAGCAATAGCCGCGTGACCGTGTGGGGCAGCGCGAAGCGCGTCCGTCCGCTGCGATCGCCGGCCTCGGCGGGGCGTGGCAGGGCAGTCGTGGCCGATGCCAGCGCGACCCCTGCGAGCAGGGACAGCCTCGACCGCTGGGACAGCCCGGACTGGGCG